>JAKDLH010000012.1 GCA_030452945.1 Microlunatus sp.
ACCGTGGCATCTCAGTGAGGAATAAGCCGGACGGCCCTGGCCGTTGTCGGCTTTAGGCACTGCTACGAGATAACGACAAGGCATCTGAGGAGAAGACGTGGCCGTTGAGATGAGGATTCCGACGATCCTGCGGACCTACACCGGAGGCGAGAAAGCGGTCCAAGGCGACGGCGCCACCCTTGCTCAAGTCATCGACGATGTCGAGGGCCGCCACCCCGGTCTGAAGAATCGTCTGGTCGAGGAGGCCGGTCTGCGCCGGTTCGTCAACGTCTACGTCAACGACGAGGACGTCCGCTTCACGGGTGGGCTCGAGGCCCCGACCGCCGACGGCGACGTTGTCGTCGTGCTGCCGGCCGTCGCCGGCGGCTGACCGGTCCCGCCGCCATCGTCTGACGTCGTGCGCTACGACTCCCTGGCTGACTCGGTCGGTCACACCCCGTTGGTGGGGCTTCCTAGCCTCTCGCCGGCCGAGGGCGTACGGCTGTGGGCGAAGCTCGAGGACCGCAACCCCACCGGATCCATCAAGGACCGCGCGGCGCTCAACATGATCCAGCAGGCCGAGGCCGACGGCAGTCTGCGGCCCGGGGCGACCATCCTGGAGCCGACCAGTGGCAACACCGGCATCTCGCTGGCCATGGCGGCCAGACTGGGCGGCTATCGGCTGATCTGCGTGATGCCGGAGAACACCTCGATCGAACGCAAGCAGATTCTTGCCATGTGGGGTGCGGAGATCGTCTCCTCACCCGCCGCCGGTGGCTCGAACGAGGCCGTCGCGGTAGCTAAGCGGCTGGCACACGAGCACCCGGACTGGGTGATGCTCTACCAGTACGGCAACCCGGCCAACGCCGAGGCGCACTACCTGAGCACCGGGCCTGAGATCGCCGCCGACCTGCCCGAGGTCACCCACATCGTGGCCGGGCTCGGCACCACCGGCACCCTGATGGGCATCGGCCGCTTCTTCCGGGAAACCAAGCCCGAAGTCAAGATCATCGCCGCGGAGCCCCGTTACGGCGAGCTGGTGTACGGCCTGCGTAACATCGACGAGGGCTTCGTGCCCGAACTCTACGATCCCAGCTACGTCGATTCGCGTTTCTCGGTCGGTTCGCGGGACGCCGTCCGGCGGGTCCGCGAGTTGCTGGACCGGGAGGGCATCTGGGCGGGGCTGTCCACCGGCGCGATCCTGCACGCCGCCCTCGCCCAGGGCGCTCGCGCGGCCAAGATCGGCGAGACCGCCGATATCGTTCTGATCATCTGCGACGCGGGCTGGAAGTACCTGTCCACCGGCGCGTACACCACCGACCTGGACTCCGCCGAAGACTTCCTGGACGGCCAGGTCTGGGCCTAGGTCGGCCAGCGTCCGCCCGGTTTAGGAGCAAAAACCACGATGAGTGTGGATAGCGGTACAAAAGGCGCGAGGTCAGTCGGCGGGGGACCAGTAGGGGTCTCGTCCGGCACCGGCGAGCACCCGGTCCAGCAGCGGTGCGCTCTCGGCCACCGGCAACCGCGGGCCGAACAGGCCGGCCCGGGCCTCCGGTTCGTCAGCGGTGTTGAACACCATCACCCAGGACGCGTCCAGATTCGGCTCGGCGACCTCGAACTCCTGGTCGGTGGCGCTCGACAGGTCCCAGGCGTGCAGCACCAGCTCGTTGTTCACCACGTAGCCGATCTCCTCGGCAGGCATCGTCACCCCGCCCACGGTGGTCTCACCCTCCCAGGCCGCTGGCTCCCGCCACGCGGCCACGAGCGCGTCCAGCCGCTGGGGGATCACCGTCGACCAATCGTCGGGCAGCAGCGGCTCGCCCGCCGCCGGGGGTGTTGTCGTAGTTGGCCCGACCACCTTGGCCGCCGCGTCGGTGAAGGCCACACTGAGCGCCGCCAGATGGCCGAGCAGGCCCGAGACCGGAGTGCCCGCACAGGGGGTCGGTCCGGTCAACTGGTCGTCGGTGACGCCGGCCACGATTCGCTTCAGCTGCTCTGCCGGGTGCTGCAGGTCCAGCGTCATCTGGGTCCCCTCCTCGATGCGGCCTCGTCGTCGTTCCGGGCGCCAGCCTGCCATCTCCGCCACCAGGCCGCGTAGGCTGTCCCGCCGTGACGGAGGCAACGGTGGCACGAACGGAGGCGCCGATCGGCATCTTCGACTCCGGGTTCGGTGGGTTGACCGTCGCCCGGGCGGTGCTCGACCAGCTTCCACACGAAGACTTGGTCTACCTGGGCGACACCGCGCGAACCCCGTACGGCGACCAGCCCATCGCCGACGTCCGCGAGTTCGCGCTGGAATGTCTGGATCATCTGGTCGACCAGGGAGTGAAGATGCTGGTGATCGCCTGCAACTCCGCCAGCGCGGCCGTGTTGCGCGATGCGCGGGAGCGTTACGACCTGCCGGTCGTCGAGGTGATCATGCCCGCCGTCCGCCGAGCAGTCGCCGCCACGCGCACCGGCCGAATCGGGGTCATCTGCACCAGCGCCACCGCGACCTCTCGTGCCTACGACGACGCCTTCACCGCCGCTCCCGAGCTGGAGTTGCGGACTCGGGCCTGTCCGCGGTTCGTCGGCTTCGTCGAGGCCGGGGTGACCGGCGGGCCGGAACTGCTGGCGGCCGCCGAGGAGTACTTGACGCCGCTGCGAGCCGCCGGCATCGACACCTTGATCCTCGGCTGCACGCACTATCCGCTGCTGACGGGGGTCATCTCCTATGTGTTGGGCGAAGACGTGACACTGGTCTCCAGCGCCGAGGAGTGCGCCAAGGATGTCTATGCGACCCTGACCCGGCTGGGCCTGACCCACGATCGGCCACGAACGGCGAGTCACCGGTACTGGACCACCGGCCAGCCGGACCACTTCGCCGGGATCGGCCGCAGACTGATGGGCGAGATGGAACCGATGGAGGAGGGGGCCATGCTGGACGAGAGAGGTCTGGCGGGCGAGGGGGGACTGTCGATCGGGACGTCGATCGCGCGGGTCGAGCAGTTCGCCGCCGGTCCTCGCACCCGCTAGTGGTCCCGCCGCCGGCCCGCCATCGGTTCTAGAGTTCAGTCCGTGCAGGTCACCATCGTCGGCGCCAGCGGATCAGTCTCGGGTCCGCTCTCACCGGCGTCCAGCTACCTGGTCCAGGCCCCCTACCAGGACCGCACGTTCTCGCTGCTGCTCGATCTCGGGCCGGGGGCGTTCGGCGCGCTCTACCGCTATCTCGACCCCGCCGAGGTGGACGCGGTGGCCCTGAGCCATCTCCATCCGGATCACTGCCTGGATCTGTGCGGCCTCTACGTCGCCGGCCGGTACGCCCCGACCTCGCCCTGGCGCCGGATCCCGGTCTACGGGCCGACCGGCACTGCCGCGCGGGTGGGGCGGGCCTACGAGGTCGACGGCACCGGTGAGCCAGGCCTGTCCATCTCGGAGTGGTTCGACTATCGGGAGTGGGGAGCGACGCAACACCTCGGGCCGTTCATCGTGAGTGCGGTCCGGGTCGCTCACCCGGTCGAGGCGTACGCGATCAAGGTCGTCCACGACGCGGCCGGTGGCGGCATCCTGGTCTTCACCGGCGACACCGGACCGACTCCGGTGCTGGACGGGTTTGCTCGCGATGCCGACCTGCTACTGGCAGAAGCCGCGTTCCTCACCAGCCCCGACAACCCGCCCGATCTGCATCTCACCGGAGCCGAAGCGGCGCGCGTCGCCGAGCGGGCCGGCGCCGGGCTGCTGGTGCTGACCCACATCCCACCCTGGCACGATCCGGAACGGGTCCGTGCCGAGGCCCGAGCCGCCACGACCCGCCCGGTCGAGCTCGCCGTTCCCGGCGCCCGCTGGAACCTGGGTCGCGCCCAGTAGCCTGTCGCCCCCAATGTCCCGGGGTTCGCGACGCCCAGGCACGCACCTCGCTGCGTTCTCCTCGGTCGAGATACGACCCGGTATCCCTCCCTCGTCGGCCTGGCGATGCACGCCCCTGGACCCCGCCAGACCGCGAGAATTGGAGGCGACAGGCCACTAGAGTTCATCCTCGTGACCACTCCCGCCCAGACCAGCCCCGCCCCAACCACGACCGCCTCGAGGCGGGCCGACGGCCGATCCCCGGACGAACTCCGCGCCGTACGGTTCACTCGGGGCTGGCTGGAGCAGGCGGAGGGATCGGTGCTGGTCGAGTTCGGCGCGACCCGGGTGCTGGTGGCGGCCAGCGTGAGCCCGGGGGTGCCCCGCTGGCGGAAGGGATCGGGGCTCGGCTGGGTGACCAGCGAGTACGCGATGCTGCCCCGGGCCACCAACACCAGGTCGGACCGGGAGTCGGTGAAGGGCCGGATCGGCGGCCGGACCCACGAGATCAGTCGACTGATCGGCCGCAGTCTGCGGGCGGTCATCGACTACCGGGCCTTGGGGGAGAACACCATCGTGCTCGATTGCGATGTGCTGCAGGCTGACGGCGGCACCCGCACCGCGTCGATCACCGGGGCGTACGTGGCGCTGAATGACGCCGTCGGCTGGTTGCGAGAACGCAACCTGCTCGCCGGAGAGCCGCTGACCGGTTCGGTGGCGGCGGTCTCGGTCGGTGTCGTCGGCGGATCGGCGATGCTCGATCTCTGCTACACCGAGGACTCCGGCGCCGATACTGACATGAACGTGGTGATGAGCGGATCGGGGGAGTTCGTCGAGGTTCAGGGCACCGCCGAAGGTCAGCCGTTCGATCGCGTCACGCTGGACCGATTGCTGGATCTGGCCGCCGCGGGCTGCGCGGAACTGACCAGGCTGCAGCAGGCCGCTCTTGATTCCTGAAGCCGTGATGACACAGACGCAGATGGTGCTGGCCACCCACAACGCCAAAAAGCTCAGCGAACTGCGCCGGCTGGTTGACTTGGCCGGGCTCGGGGTCGTCGTCCTCGGGCTGGCGGACCTGCCGTGCTACCCCGAGCCGGCGGAGACCGCGACCACGTTCGAAGCCAACGCATTGATCAAGGCTCGGGCGGCGGTCGAGGCGACCGGAATGATCGCGTTGGCCGACGACTCCGGCCTCGCGGTGGACCGCCTCAACGGGATGCCCGGGGTGCGGTCGGCGCGCTGGGCCGGGCCTGGGGCGAGCGATGCCGACAACAACGACTTGCTGTTGCGTCAACTCGACGACGTCGCGGAGCCCGACCGAACAGCTCGGTTCGTCTGCGCGATGGCGATGGTCAGTCCGGACGGCATCGAGGTGGTGAGACACGGCGTGGTGGACGGTCGCCTGCTGCGCTCGCCGAGAGGTGAGAATGGGTTCGGCTACGATCCGCTGTTCGTGGCGCAGGGCTGCGAACTCACCACCGCCGAACTCGACCCGGCGGACAAGGACGCCATCAGCCACCGGGGCCGGGCGGTTCGGGCGATCCTGGTCGATCTCAACGCCTGGATGACCACCGCGGACAACGGGAGCACACCACCGTGAAGACCTACCTCGATCTGCTGCAGCACGTCATCGACCACGGCGCCCAGAAGTCGGACCGAACCGGAACGGGCACGCTCAGCGTGTTCGGCTACCAGATGCGCTTCGATCTGCGCGCCGGCTTTCCCCTGCTCACCACCAAGAAGGTGCATCTGCGCTCGGTCATCGCCGAACTGCTGTGGTTCCTGCAAGGCGCGACCAACGTCAGCTGGCTGCATGAGCAGGGCGTCACGATCTGGGACGAGTGGGCTGACGAGGGCGGTGAACTCGGCCCGATCTACGGCTACCAGTGGCGGTCCTGGCCCACACCCCAGGGACACCACATCGACCAGATCGCGGCCGTGATCGAGGGTCTGCGGACCGATCCCGACTCCCGTCGGCACCTGGTCAGCGCCTGGAACGTCGCCGACCTGGGCGAGATGGCGTTGCCCCCATGCCACACCATGTTCCAGTTCTATGTGGCCCCGGCCCCCACCGGGGCCAAGGACCAGCGCGGTCGGCTCTCCTGCCAGCTCTATCAGCGCTCAGCCGACATCTTCCTCGGGGTGCCGTTCAACATCGCGTCCTACGCGTTGCTCACCCACCTGGTCGCGCAGGTGTGCGACCTCGGCGTCGGAGATTTCGTGCACACCCTCGGCGACGCGCATCTCTACGCCAACCATCTGGACCAGGCTCGGCGACAGCTCACTCGCCAGCCGCGCGCCCTGCCGAGTCTGCGGATCGATCCGGCCGTCACCGACATCGACGGTTTTGCTCTGCAGCACTTTGTGGTCGAGGGTTACGACCCGCATCCCCCGATCAAGGCCCCGATCGCGGTATGAACACCATGGCCGGGTCCAGTCCGGAGGTGATCGGAATCGCCGCGGTCGCTCGCAACGGGGTGATCGGGGCCGGCGGTGACATCCCGTGGCGGATCCGCGAAGACCTGGCCCGGTTCAAGGCGCTCACCACCGGCCACGTGCTGATCATGGGTCGGAAGACCTACGACTCGATCGGACGGCCGTTGCCGGGCCGGACGACGGTCGTGGTCACTCGCGATCCGGACTGGAATGCCGACGGGGTGATCGTGGCCCACGACGTCGAGTCAGCGTTCGCGCTGGCGTACGCGCTGGAGCCCACGAAGATCTTCGTGGCCGGCGGCGGGGAGATCTACGCCGCCGCCTGGCCGCGACTCGGTGTGCTGGAGATCACTGAAGTCGACCTCGAACCGCCAGGTGATGTCGGTTTCCCACCCATCGAGCACGCGCAGTGGCAGGAGCGAAGCCGGGTGTCGGCTGAGGGCTACGCCTTCGTGCAGTACGTCCGCCGGTCCGCATAAATCTGAAATCGGCAGGAAATGCGTCTCGTTCCGGCGCGCCCCAGGTCGGACGCCGATCCGGGCCAATAGGTTTGGCCGAGCGGTCCACGATGGGTGGGCCAACGGGTGAGGGGACCTGGGCAGTGCAAGACAATCCACTCTCGGCCAAGTTGGGCGCGGAGGCGCTGGGCACGTTCCTGCTGGTCTTCGGCGGCTGCGGGGCCGCGGTACTGGCGGCCAACTTCGTCAGCGACGACGCCAACAAGTTCCCTCTCGGCATCGGTTTCCTCGGTGTCGCCTTGGCCTTCGGACTCACCGTGCTGGTCGGGGTGTACGCGTTCGGCCACGTGTCCGGCGGTCACTTCAACCCCGCCGTCTCGATCGGCCTGGCCATCGCCAAGCGCTTCGATCCGAAGTTGCTGCTGCCCTACATCCTCACCCAGATTGTGGCCGCCACCGCGGCGGGCGCCGTGCTCCTGCTGATCGCCAGCGGCAAGCCTGGCTTCAGCGCGGTGGAGAGCGGATTCGCCAGCAACGGCTACGCCGACCGCTCACCGGGGGGCTACTCGCTGCTGGCCTGTTTGGTGATCGAGATCGTGTTGACCGCGTTCTTCCTCTACATCATCCTGGGGGCCACCGATGCCCGTGCGCCCAAGGGCTTCGCCGGGCTCGCCATCGGACTGGGCCTGACGCTGATCCATCTGGTGGCCATCCCGGTTACCAATACCTCGGTCAACCCGGCTCGATCCCTGGGAGTGGCGTGGTTCGCCGGCCCGGCGGCTCTGGGTCAGGTCTGGATGTTCATCGTGGCACCGATCATCGGTGCGGCGATCGCCGGTGCGACCTACGCGATCATCACCGCGTCCAGGATCGCCATCGACGAGGGAGTCGCCAACAATCCCGACATCGGCACCGCAAAGCGGGTCGGCTCGGACTGACCTGCTCGGACTGGCTCCGCTCGGCCGCGCTTCAGATCGCCCGCCGCGCCGGGGCCGGATAGGGTGAGCGGGTGACCGACCGACTGGTCGCGGGTGACCCCGCGCCTCCCTTCAGCCTCGCCGACGCCGACGGCAACCAGGTCTCGCTGGCCGACTACGCCGGCGGGCGAGTGATCGTCTACTTCTATCCGGCAGCGATGACTCCGGGCTGCACCACCCAGGCCGTGGACTTCACCGCCGCGGTTGATGATCTCGACGACGCGGGTCTGGCGGTACTGGGGATCTCGCCGGACACCGAGGAGAAGCTCGCCCAGTTCACCGCCGCCCAATCCGTGGCGTTTCCACTGCTGTCCGACCCCGATAAGGTGGCGCTCACCGCCTACGCGGCGTACGGCAGCAAGATGCTGTACGGGAAGCTCATCGAGGGCGTGATCCGCTCGACCTTCGTGATCGACGTCGCTGAGGACGGCAGCGGACGAGTAGCCGTGGCCCAGTACAACGTGAAGGCGACCGGCCACGTCGACAAGCTGAAGCGCGACCTCAAGATCTGAGATGCCAAACGGATAGGCCACTAGCATGGCCGCTCAGCCGAAGTGGTGGAATTGGCAGACACGCAGGATTTAGGTTCCTGTGCCTTCGGGTGTGAGGGTTCGAGTCCCTCCTTCGGCACGGCGCGCAGGCAAACCCGGCACTACGCTGGGTCGAGTTTTCGATCTCGAGGAGAGACGTGGCCCCGAAAGACAATCTTGAACCGACCCGTACGGCGACCCAGATCGAGGCCGATCTCGCGGGGGCGCGGCGTCGGCTGGCGAACTCCGCCGAAGAGCTGGTCGACCAGGTGCACCCCAACCGGATCAAGCAAAGACAGGTCGATAGTGTCAAGACCTTCGTCGGCCACGAGGTCGATGCGGCCAAGGCGCTGGTGTTCAACGCCCGCGGTGATCTGCGTCGCAACCGTGTCCTGGCCGTCGCGGGCGCCGCGGTCGGCGGGCTGGTGTTTCTCACCATCGTGCGCGGACTCCTGCGCCGAGGTCGGAGCGAGTGAGTCGTGAGCACCTCGTCGGCGGAGGAGGCGCTGCCGATCCGGATGCTGCACGACCGGGTCCTGGTCTCTACCGAGGGTGAGGCTGGGGAACGCCGCAGTGGTGGCGGCATCGTGATTCCGGCGACGGTGGCGATCGGCAAGCGGCTCGGATGGGCGTCGGTGGTGGCGGCGGGCGCGAACGTCCGCGCCGTCAAGGTCGGAGATCGGGTGCTGTTCGACCCCGACGACAAGGCCGAGGTCGAGGTGCGCGGCCACGACTACGTGCTCCTCCGGGAGCGGGATCTGCATGCCGTCGCCACCGAGGGTCTGTCGGACGGACAGACCGGCCTGTATCTCTGAACCGCGAATCTGGTTCCCTTTCCGCGGTGGACCCAAATGATCCCACGCCTCGCCCTTTCCATGAACCGGTTCGGTGTGCTACGCGTCTATAACAATCCTTAACACCTGGTTAGGAACACGGAGGTTCGGGTAGCACGACATCTAGGGTGACTCGACGGCACTACTCGTCAGGGTGCCACGACAACGAAGTGAGGCTTGTATGACTTTCGCACGACGCGCTGGCCGTATCGCGGTAGCGGCCGGATCCTTGACCGCTCTCTTGGCCGTCGCGGCCTGCGGTGGTGGCGGTGACGAGTCCGCCGGTGGTGGTGGGGACACCGCCCCATCCGCCGACTCGTCCTACACCGAGAAAGGCCCAATCACCTACGTCCAGGGCAAGGACACCTCGGGGCACGTTCCGAAGCAGATCGCCAAGTGGAACAAGGAGCACCCGGACGAGAAGGTCACCCTGCAGGAGCTGCCGGACAACGCCGATCAGCAGCGCGCCCAGATGCTCCAGAACGCCCAGATCAAGTCGGACAAGATGACCGTACTCAGCGTGGACGTGGTCTGGACCGCGGAGTTCGCGGCCAACCAGGTCATCGACGAGTTGCCGGCCGACCAGTTCTCGACCGATGACTTCCTGCCCGCCACGGTGCAGACGGCCACCTACTTCGACAAGCTCTACGCCGTGCCGGCGACCTCCGACGGTGGCCTGCTCTACTACCGCAAGGATCTGCTGGACAAGTACGACCTGAAGCCACCGACGACGTGGAGCGAGTTGAAGGACGCCTGCGACACCATCACCAAGGGTGAGGACAAGTCGAAGCTGAACTGCTTCGCGGGCCAGTACAACAAGTACGAGGGTCTGACGGTGAACTTCTCCGAGGCGGTCAACTCCGCCGGCGGAGTGGTCGTGGGTGAGGACGGCAAGCCCAACGTCAACACCCCAGAGGCCCAGAGTGGCCTGGACGTCCTGGTCAACTGGTTCAAGGACGGCACCATTCCCAAGGGGGCCATCACCTGGCAGGAGGAGCAGGGCCGGCAGGCGTTCCAGGACGGCAAACTGGTCTTCCTTCGCAACTGGCCGTACGTGTACTCGCTGGCCGAAAAGGACGACGGCTCGTCCAAGGTCAACGGCAAGTTTGCGGTCGCCCCGCTGCCCGGCCTGGATCAGCCCGGGGTGTCCAGCCTCGGCGGGCACAACATGGCGATCAGCAAGTACGCCAAGAACAAGGGCACCGCGGTCGAGTTCATCAAGTGGTGGACCAATCAGGAGAACCAGAAGAGCTACTCCCTGGCCACCTCGCAGGCTCCGACCCGGACGGCGCTGTACACCGATCCGGAGCTCACCAAGGAGTACCCGTACATGCCGATCCTGCTGAAGTCCATCGAGACCGCTCAGCCGCGACCGAAGGCGGTGAAGTACGGCGACGTGACGTTGGCCATCCAGGACTCCGCCTACGCCGCCTTGCAGGGCCAGATTCCAACCCAGCAAGCACTCTCGGAGTTGCAGACCAAGCTCGAAAGTCTGATCAAGTAGATCGCTGTTTCGGTATCTGATGACGCGTCCAGCGCAGTGATGGGCTCCGGCTCGCACTGCGCTGGACGCGCTCAGGAGGAGGAGGGAATGCGATGGCGACAGCCACTGCGGTAGAGAGCAAGCCTTCGGGATCAGCGCCGAGAAAGGCGCGCAAGAACGCGCTCAGCGACGGTCAGGGTCGGCTATCCGCCATCTTGTTGTCGCCGACCCTGCTGGTGATCTTGGTTGTGGTCGGGATTCCGATCATCTTGTCGATCCGGGAGTCGTTGTTCCTGGCCAACGACGGCATCAACCCCGAGACTGGACTGGTCGAGTCCGGTGAAAAATTCGTCGGACTGCAGAACTACACCGACATCTTCGCGGGCCAGAACCAGGTGGTCGGGGCCTACGGCACCATCGACCGGTTCTGGAACGCGTTCATCAACACCTCGCTGTTCACCATCACCTGTGTGCTGCTGGAGACGATCCTCGGGGTCGCGATGGCCTTGATCATGGCCAAGGCGTTCAGGGGTCGCGGCTTCGTCCGGGCTGGCATCCTGGTGCCGTGGGCCATCCCCACCATCGTGTCGGCCCTGATGTGGAAGCTCATCTTCGACGAGTCCGGGGTGATGAACCGGATCCTGGGCACCAAGATCCTCTGGCTCGCCGACGACAACCCGGCCTTTTGGGCGGTGGTCATCGCCGACGTCTGGAAGACCGCGCCGTTCATCGGCCTGCTCACCCTCGCGGGTCTGCAGACCATTCCGGCCGAGGTCTACGAGGCAGCCAAGGTGGACGGGGCCAACGCCTGGCAGCAGTTCATCCGGATCACGTTGCCGATGGTCAAGCCGACCCTCGTGGTCGCGGTGCTGTTCCGGACCCTGGACACGATGCGCATGTTCGACCTGCCCTGGGGCATGGTCGGCCAGGGCAAGTACTACGTGGAGACGCTGTCGATCTTCGCCTACCAGGAAGCGGGTCAACAGCGTTACGGACCCGCGTCGGCGTACTCGATCATCCTGTTCGTCTACATCATGTTGGTCGCTTACCTCTTTGTGAAGATCCTCGGGGCCGACGTGGTCGGTGACGCCGCCCCACCGAAGAAGACGAAGAGGAAGAAGAAGCGTCAAGACCAGGAGGCCGGCAAGTCGGCCGAGACCGCCGCGCTGGAGTCGATGGGAGGGGCGCACTGATGTCCACGACCACGGTGGAAGAGTCCACTTCCCAGGCCGAGATCGAGAAACTGGCTCATCCGAAGCGGAGCCGCAAGGCTCTGGTCGGGATGATCGCCTCCTATGTCGGGATGGCGGCCATCGTCATCTATTGCATCCTGCCGTTCTACTGGATGGTAGTCAGCTCGCTGCGACTGCCGACCGAGGGCCGCAGCACCGAGTTCATCCCCAACCCCCCGTCGGTGGACAACTTCGCCGGCGTCTTCGCCGGCACCAACAACTTCGGCCGGGCGCTGATCAACTCGGTGATCGTGTCCGGGTCGACCACCATCTTGACCTTGATCATCGGCATGGTGGCCGCCTATGCCCTGGCCCGGCTCAAGTTCTGGGGCAAGACCATGGTGCTCGGTTTGATCATCTCCTGCTCCATGTTTCCCCAGATCACCCTGATCATCCCGTTGTTGAAGATGTTCAGCTCGACCACGCCGTTCGAGTGGTTCCCCTACTGGATCAACACCTATCAGGCGCTGATCCTGCCCACACTGTCCTTCGCCCTGCCGTTGGCGGTGTGGAACCTGACCGCGTTCTTCCGGCAGCTGCCGGTGGAGCTCGAGCAAGCGGCCATGGTGGACGGTTGCACTCCGGGGCAGGCGTTCCGCAAGGTCATCCTCCCGCTGGCCGCCCCCGGGGTGTTCACCACCGCGATCATCACCTTCATCGCGGCCTGGAACGAGTTCCTGATCGCGCTCACCTTCGCCCCGGACCCATCGATCCAGACCGCGACGGTGGCGATCAGCAAGTTCACCGGCACGACCGGCTTCGACACCCCGTACGGCACCATCATGGCCGCTGGGGTGATCGTCACCGTGCCGCTGCTGCTCGCGGTGCTGATCTTCCAGCGCCGCATCGTCGCCGGCTTGTCGGCGGGTGGGGTGAAATAGCTGATCTGGATCTGCACCCCCTGGCATCATCTGCACCCCTGATCGAGGGCTGCAGATCGTGCCGAGGGGTGCGGATCCGCGTGCGGCCGAGCGGAAGCTGACTGAGCGGCTCAGGCCTCGCGCGTCTTCGGCGAAGCGTGCTCGGTGCGGGCCGGGTCGCGCTCGACGGCTGGATCGAGCACCTCGTCGATCCGGGACATCACCTCGGCGGGGATTTCGACACCCGCTGCCGCCGCGTTGTCGCTCACCTGCTCCGGGCGGGAGGCCCCGATGATCGCGGTGGCCACGTTGTCGTTCTGCAGCACCCACGCCACGGCCAGAGCGGCCATCGACACACCGACGTCGGCGGCCAGCGGCTTCAGTCGCTGTACCCGCTCCAACACGTCGTCCCGCAGCCAGCGGGCGATCATGTCGGCGCCACCCTTGTCATCGGTGGCCCGGGAGCCGGCCGGGGGCTGCTCACCGGGCACATACTTGCCGGTCAGCACCCCCTGGGCGATCGGGGACCAGACGACCTGGGAAATGCCGAGCTCGATGCTGGTCGGCACGACCTCACCCTCGATCACCCGCCACAGCATCGAGTACTGCGGCTGGTTAGAGATCAGCTGGACGCCGAGATCCTTGGCCAGTGCGTGGCCTTCGTGGAGTTGGTCGGCGGTCCACTCGCTCACCCCCAGGTAGAGCACCTTGCCCTGACGGACGAGATCCGCAAAGGCTTGCATGGTCTCTTCCAGGGGGGTCTCGTAGTCGTAGCGGTGAGCCTGGTACAGGTCGATGTAGTCGGTCTGCAGCCGTCGCAGGGAGGCGTGCGCCGACTCCATGATGTGCTTGCGGGACAACCCGGTGTCGTTGTGGCCTTTGGGTCCGGTCGGGCCGAAAACCTTGGTGAAGATCTCCAGCGACTCACGTCGCTCACCCTTCAGCGCTTCGCCGAGGACCGTCTCGGCCTTGGTGTTGGCGTAGACGTCAGCGGTGTCGAAGGTGCTGATACCGGCGTCCAAAGCGGCGTGAACGCAGGACATCGCCTGCTCGTTCTCCACCTGGGAGCCATGGGTGAGCCAGTTGCCGTAGGTGATCTCGGAGATCTTCAGGCCGGATTGGCCGAGGTAACGAAAGTGCATCGTCTGAACCTACTCGGTCTGCGGAACGGCAACCGGGGCGACCTGCGATCCCGAAGCCGACCAGGCCCCGGGTGCGGTGCGCCGCGAGGGAATCGAACCCCCAACCCGCTGATTAAGAGTCAGCTGCTCTGCCAATTGAGCTAGCGGCGCGCGAGGTGAGACTCTAGCAAACGGTCAAAGTGTCGCGAAACTCGTGCGCTCCTCCAGCACCGCCATGGCGGCGTTGTGCCCGCCGAGCCCGCTGACCGCGCCACCCCGGCGGCTTCCCGATCCGCAGAGCAGGATGCCGGGACGGTCCGTGGCGACCCCCCAGCGTTCGGCCGGAGTCTCCGGCCGCTCGCCCTCGGCCAGCCACGGCCAGTCAAGGTCACCGTGGAAGATCTGGCCACCCGGCATCCGGGCCTCGCGCTCGACGTCTTGGGGGGTCATCACCTCGATGCACAGCTCCCCGCGGGAGTCTCGCGCGATGCAGTCGGTCAACGGCTCGGCCAACGCCGACTGGACCGAGGCCAGGGCGGCGTCACGAGCCTGATCGCGCGTCACGTGGTAATCATCGGCGAACAGCCGGGCTGGGGTGTGCAGGCCGAAGATGGTCAGTGTGTGGAAGCCCTGCGCGGCCAGGTCGGGGGCCACGATCGAGGGATCGGTGAGGGAGTGACAGTAGCTCTCGCAGGGCAGCGGATCGGGCATCCGTCCGGCCGACGCGTCGAGATAGGCGCGCTTCAGTTGCTGATACCCCTGGTTGAGGTGCAGAGTTCCGCCGAAGCCGATGGTCGGATCCATTCCGGATCGAAACGCCGGCAGTCGGGTGAGCACGATGTTGATCTTGATCTGGGCCCCCTCAGGCTGACCGGCGCGCTGCCCGAGCAGCCGCGCCAAGGTCGCCGGGGCGCAGTTGGCGAGCACCGTACCGGCGTCGATCATCTCGCCGCCGGCCAGCCGCACGACGGTCCGGTCGGCTAGTGGCTCTAGACCGGTCACCTCGGCGCCGCTGCGCAGTTCCGCACCGGCGGACCGGGCCGCCGTCTCCAGCGCCGCGGCAACGGCACCCATGCCGCCGACCGGCACCTTCCACTCCCCGGTTCCGTTGCCGATCACGTGGTAGAGGAAGCACCGGTTCTGCCGCAGATCCGTCTCGTGCGCACTGGCGAAGGTGCCGATCAAGGCGTCGGTTAGCAGGATTCCGCGCAGCGTGTCGTCGGTCACGCTGTGTTCGATCAGCTCCCCGATGGGGCGGGCGACCAGATCGTCCCACAGCCCGCCACCCACCTGGGTACGGAGCTCACCCGCCGTGGGCAAGGGCTTGGTCAGGGTCGGTGAGACGACCCGGGCGAACCGCTGCAGATCGGCCTCCAAACCCAGCCACGCCCCGTACGCGGCTGGTCCGGGACCGGCGACGAAGGAGTCCCGCGTGGCCCGACCGGGTTGTCGCTCGATCAGCAGGCCGCTGTCGGCGACTGGGGTGTAGGACGCGATGCGGCGCGACCGCAGCTCCAGATCCAGCTCCAGCTCGTCGACGATCTGCTGAGGCAACAGCGAGACCAGGTAGGAGAAACGAGAGAGTGAGACGTCCACGCCGTCGAAGATCTGGGCACTGGCCACCGCCCCGCCGAATCGAGGTCCGGCCTCGAGGACGGTGACGTCGAGTCCCGACCCGGCCAGGTAGGCGGCGGCGACCAGGCCGTTGTGGCCACCGCCGACGACCACCACGTCGGTCTCGGTCATCGCTCAGCCGATCCCGCCGCTCTGTGAGCAGCGCTGGATGTCGTCGTCGGTGAGCACCAGCTCAGTGGCCTTGGCCGAGTCCAGGATCGAGGCCGGGCGCCGCGCGCCGGGAATCGGGATGACGTGCTCACCGAGCGCGAGTTCCCAGGCCAGCACGACCTGCTGCGGGCTGACGCCACGGTCGGTCCCGATCTCGGCGAAGACGGCAAACCGATCACCCACCTCGCGGGCCCCGCCGCCGGTCCCGCCCAGTGGACTCCACGGCAGGAACGCGATCCCGTGCTCACCACAGAACTTCAGCTCGTCGGCGCTGCAGCGGAACTTCGGCGAGAACTCGTTCTGCACGCTGGCCAGACCGCCCTCGCCGAGCACCTCGACGGCGACCTCGATCTCTTCGACGTTGGCGTTGGAGATGCCGATCGCGGTGATCTTGCCTTCGTCCTGCAGGGTCTTGAAGTGCCCGATCACCTCCCCGTAGGCTTTCCACCGGTCGGGCCGATGCCACTGGTAGAGGTCGATCACCTCGACGCCGAGACGGCGCAGCGAGTTCTCCACCGCCCGCCGCAGGTAGGCCAGCGAACCGTCCCGACCCCAGCTCTCGCCCTCGCCCCGGGTGATGCCACCCTTGGTGCCCACCACCACGCCGTCCGCGCCGCCGCCCCCGTAGCTGCGCAAGGCTTTTCCGACGATCTCCTCGTTGTGGCCCATCGTGTCCCAGCTGGGGGCGTAGATGTCGGCGGTGTCGATGTAGGTGACGCCGGCGTCCAGGGCGGCGTGCACGGTGGCGATCGCGTCCGCCTCGTCGGGATAGATCTGGTCGTTGTTCATCGACAGCGGCATGGCGCCCAGGCCGATGGCCGAGACGGTGAAGGGTCCAAGGGTCCGAGACTTCATAGGCCCGACCCTAGCGACCAAGCATCACTGGTTCCCTGCGGCCGCTCCCACCGGCCCGGCCGTCTCCGCCGAGACCTGCCGCAGCACCCCGAGCGTGATCATCACCTGAGCCGGCAGATAGACCGCCATATTGACGAAGGCCGCGTGGTGGATCAGACCGGGCGCCACGAAGGCGTCCACGGCCAGCACGATGTCGGACACCAGGAACGCCGCACCGCCGATCCCAGCCAGCCGACTGACCCCGGTCGCCAGCACCGCCATCAGCGCGAGGCTCGCCCCGTAGATCGCGACCGGCCCCGCCAGCGGTCCGGCGGCGCCGGCCACGACCCCGACCAGACCGGCGATCGCGAGCGCGTACAGCATCAACAGCGGTGGCCGGGCTACCAGGCTCAGCCGCCAGTACGGCCGAAAGGCCACCACGTAGATGATCTGAGCCAGCAGGAAGAAGACGATCTTGACTACGATCGTGGTCCCCGCGACGTCGCCGAGCCAGCAGAACCCGAACGCGCACGCCACCAGCACCACTAACCGGGTTCGGCGCGGCGCGGCGCTCAGCAAGAAGGCGGCCAACAGCGGCATCAGCAACACCCGGGCCGCCAAGATGACCAGCGGCCAGCCGGCGAACTCGGCGATCAGGTCGACGACCGCGACCGCGGTGAAACAGATCAGGACGACCCTGCTGCTCGGACGCGGCATCCTTCCAGCCTAGGCCGGCTGGAGGTCGCGGCTCTCAGCTCGAGCGACGGAAGGCGGCCACCAGCCGCTGTCGGCGCAACTCCTCGATCTCGGGCCGCGGCAACGGCGCCAGCTCAGTGCCGAGAGCGAGTTGCAGCACGTGGTCGGCCAGCGCGGGGTTGCGAGCCAGGACCGGGCCGTGTGGGTAAGTGCCGATCACGGTGCCGGCGACTGCTCCCTCGGTGCCGTCCGCGGCGTTGCCGACCCCGACCTCGACCCGGGCCAGCGGTTTGGCGCCGGGACCGAGGGAGGTGTAACCGCCGTGGTTCTCAAACCCGGTGAGCAGCGCGTCCTCGCCGTCTCGACCGATCCAGCGGGACACGATCTCTCCGACGGCCCGGGCCGGACCCCGCGTAGTGGACACATCGAGCAGGCCGAGCCCTTCGATCACCTCGTCGTGCTCACCGACGGTGAAGCTGTTGCCGATGATCTGATAACCGGCGCAGACCGCGAATACCACTGCACCCCGGTCGACCGCCCGGGCCAGGCCGCCATCGGTCCGCAGGGCCTTGACCGCCGAGACCTGGGCCGCGTCCTCACCCCCACCGAGCAGGTAGACCTGACCCGAGTCGGGCAGCGAGTCACCGGCCTCGACCACGGTCAGCCTGGCGTCGTAGCCGCGCCACTGCAGCCGTTTAGTCAGCACCGTCGCGTTGCCTCGGTCTCCGTAGATGCCCAACAGCGACTGGTAGACGAGCACGACCTCGACGGCTGTCATACCCCACCCAGCTTGCGGAGCCGTTGGAAGGGTGTGTAAGTGGCAATCACGTCCACCGGTCGGGTGTGTCCGGCCAGCGCGTCGGCCAACTCGGGCAGGCAGCGATGCTCGACCTCTCCGTAGGCCAACCGGACGGCCAGGTCCGCCGCCCGCGGTCCCGTCGCGATCACCGTCCGTCCCGCCAGCTGCTCGTACTCCACGTCCCACAGCCACGACACGTCGCGACCGTCGGCCGCTGCGGAGTCGATGGCCAGCACGACCTCCGGGGTCTGCGCCAGCGGGAGCGCCTCGGCCCAGCCGGCGGGGTTCTTGGCCAGCAGCAGCCGGGCGGTGGTGGAACCGAAGCGGGCGGTGGCGAAGCGGCCAGCGGGGGCGGTGACCGTACGCATGCCGGCCAGCGCGGTCGCGCTGTCCACACCCAGTTGCGTGGCCGCCGCCAGTGCGCAGGCCGCGTTGCTGACGTTGAACGCCCCCGGCACCTGCAGTCCGGGATCGAAGCTGTTGCCGTCGGCGTCGACGATCCGCCCGTCGACCACGCGGTAGGTCGCCTCGGGCTGAGCCAGCTCGCAGTCCGAACAGTGCCAGCGCCCGCCGTGGCCGCCGGTCTGGTCGGGTTGGTCGCGGACCAGCAGAGCGCCGCACTGCGGACACAGGGAGGCGTCCTGGGTCCAGGTGGTCGCGGTGTCGACCCAGACCACCTGTCGCGCGGTCTGGGCCGCCCAGACGACCAGTGGCTCATCGGCATTGGCCACCACGACCGGCCCGTCCCCGCCCGCGGCGGCCAGCGCGTCGCGCCAAGACCGGCCCAACGCCTTGATCTCGTGATTGCGGTCCAACTGGTCCCGGGAGAAGTTGAGCAGCACCAGCACCTCCGGCGCGCCCACCCTGATCAGATCCGCGACGACCCGCTCGTCGGTCTCGATGATGGCCCAGGTGGCCTTCGGTTTGTCCGACAGCGCCGCCGTGATCCCGCCGTGCAGGTTGGCCCCGTCGGCGTTGTGCACGATCGAGGCACCGCTCGGGTCGCGGCCGGCGCGGACGGCCGCGGCCAGGAAGTGAGTGGTGGTGGTCTTGCCGTTGGTGCCCGACACCAGGACCAGGTGTTTGCCGACCAGCAGGTGAGGCAGCGCCTGCGGATCGACCTTCAGCATCACCGCGCCCTTGATCGCGGTACCGGAGCCCCGGCCCAGCAGCCGGGACGCGGTGGCCGCGAGGCTTCCCGCCACAGTGGCGAGACCCAACCGGGCTCGACTGCCGCGCGATCGCTGGTGCGGCGTCAGTTTGGTGGTGATGGTCAGCTCCCCCCTAGTGCTCGCGTCATCTGCCGGCGGTCAGTGTACGGGCCTTCGTGCCCGGCGGATCGCCTCGGTCCAGCGGGTCGGCTAGGCGACAACCTCCTCCTCGGGTGCGGTGTTCATCGGAAAGCCCTGGCGTTCCAGCACCACCACGAAGACGCGGTAGAGGACCAGGCCCCCGACGCCGACCAGGGCTAAGATGAGCAGCACCGACCCGTAGGACGAGGCCGCCTCCGTTCCGGACAGACCGCCCAGGAAGCTCACCTTCAACTCCATCAACTTGGCGGTGTAGGCGATGCCGATCGGGACCGCGATGTTGATGGTCAGGTTGTAGAAGCCGATCGCGATACCCGACTGCTCCGCCGGCACTTTCATCACCGCGGTGGAGATCAGCGGGCCGTACATCAGCGCGAAGCCCATGCCGAACAAGATCATGGAGATGACGAACGTGCCCACCCACTTGTCGACGAGCAGCGCCGGCACCAGCATCGAGACGACAATCACCACCAGCGCGGTGGTGATGGCTTGCTTCGACGTGAGGTATCGGGCGATCTTGCCGGTAGCAGAGCCGACGATGATGGCGGCGATGAACCCCGGCACCAGCAACAGCGAGACCTCGCTGAGCTGGTAGCCGTACAGATCGGCCATCAGAAACGGGAACATGAACTGATAA
The DNA here is from genome assembly GCA_030452945.1 of Microlunatus sp. Taxonomy (GTDB): domain Bacteria; phylum Actinomycetota; class Actinomycetes; order Propionibacteriales; family Propionibacteriaceae; genus Microlunatus. The sequence continues at coordinate 19,796 of JAKDLH010000012.1, forward strand.
CCCAACTGCACCGAGTAGGTGACGAACACGACGATGAGCATCATCGTGTACTGGCCGTTGGCGAAGAACGCGCCGGTGATCAGGGCGTTGTCGTGGGTCTTGACGTGCCAGACGAACAGCGCCAGGGCAGCGACGATCACCGGCAGATACCACCAGGTGAAGTTCTGCATGAACAAGATAACGCCGGTGGCGAAGACGGCGATCAGGAACAGACCGAACACGTCCAGGCTGCCGTGGCCGGTTTCCTCCGCGGGCACGGTGCGCAATACGACGGGGATGGCCAGCAGTGCGATCAGCGTGACCAGGAAAAACACCTGCCAGCCGATGTAGGTGGCCATGAAGCCGCTGCCGACGGTGCCGATCAGCAGCGATAGCTGGAACGCTGCCGTGCTGAAACCGAGGTACTTCTTCTGCTCGTCTCCCTTGAAGTGCTTGGTGACATAGATCACGTACAGCGTCTCGGCGGCCGCGAGCCCGGCCGTCTGGATGATCCGGCCGACCAAAATCATGGCGAAGTTGGCCTGGAACGCGAAGCCGATGATCGAGCCGATCGACATCAAGATGATGGCGAAGACGATCAGCTTGCGAATGGGAATCATGTCGGCCAGGGCCGCGTAGACCACGGCCCCGATACCGATCAAAAGACCAGCCAGGGTGGCCTGCAGACTCACCTCGGTGACCGGCAGGTTCAGGTCTTCCGAGATCGGCAACGACATGAACTTGAAGCCGTTGTCGATCACCAGGGAGAACACGAACAAGAACAGCAGGATCGGGACGGCCCGGCGAGGATCGAGCAGGCCGGCCTTCGCTGCTGCGGCCGACGGATTGCCGGTGGTCATCAGGCCAGCTCCAAAGCGATCTCGATCATCGAGGTGAAGGCGGTCTGGCGCTCCTCGGGCGTGGTCTGGGCGTGGGTCACGATCTGGTCACTGACGGTGAAGATGGCGAGCGCGTCCACCCCAGCTGCGGCGGCGTTGGCGAACAACCCAGCCGATTCCATCTCCACGGCCAGGATGCCCATCTTCATCCACTTGTCCATGGCGCCGGCATTGGCGCTGTAGAAGACGTCGGAGGACAGCACGTTCCCCACGTGGGTGCGCTGACCGCGCTCGTCGGCGACCTGCTTGGCCTTCTCCAGCAGGCGGTAGGACGACAACGGGGCCCATTGACCGGGCAGGCCGAACTGGTCCAGATAGTTGGAGTCGGTCGAGGCACCCTGGGCGATCACCACGTCGTACAGCTCCAGCTGCTCTTGCATCGCCCCGCAGCTGCCGACTCGGATCAGGTTCTTGACGTCGAAGAAGTGGATGAGCTCGTAGGTGTAGAGGGAGATGGACGGGATGCCCATTCCGGTGCCCATCACCGAGACCGACCGGCCCTGGTAGCTCCCGGTGAAGCCGAGCATGCCGCGGACCTCGTTGAAGCAGCGGGCGTTGTCGAAGTAGGTTTCGGCGATGAACTTCGCCCGCAGCGGGTCGCCGGGCAGCAGGATCGTCTCGGCGATGTCCACGCCCTTCGGATCGATGTGCGGGGTGCTGGTGGTGGTCATGGTGCGGGTGACTCCTTCACAGGGGCGAGAGTTCGCGGCTGGTGGCAGCTGGCTGCGGGTCAGAGGCCGAGTACGGCGTGCAGGTCGGACTTGATCTGTTCGAGGCGTTCCCGGGCCGCGGCGTGAGGCACCTCATTGCCGTCGCAGGGCAGGATCACCTCGAGATAGCACTTCAGTTTCGGTTCGGTGCCAGACGGTCGGATGACCACCCGGTCGGCTGCCTCGGTGACGTACCGCAGGCCGTCGGTCGGCGGGAGCCCGTCGGCGCCTGCGGCAAGGTCGACGGTCTCCGTGACCGGTGAGCCGGCCAGTTCGCTGAGCCCGACCCCGCGCAGCTTCGCCATCGACTCGGTGATGATGCTGAGGTCCGATACTCGGAAGGTCAACGGCGAGCTGGCGTGCAGGCCATGGGTGCGAGCCAGGTCGTCCAGCAGGTCCTCCACCGTCTTGCCCTGCTCGGCGAGCTCCTCCACCAAGGAGACGGCGTACGTCATAGCGCCGATGCCGTCCTTGTCGCGGACGGCCTCGGGATCGGTGCAGTAGCCGATCGCCTCCTCGTAGCCGAACCGGATCCCAGGTGTGCGGGCGATCCACTTGAAACCGGTCAATGTGCTCACTCGGCGCAGGCCGTGGAGTTCGGCGATCTGCCCGAGCAGTCGGCTGGACACGATCGAGCAGGCCAACGCGTCGCCCGCCCGCCTGTCGTCGGAAGCCGCCTGCTCGCCGAGCAGGACGCCGATCTCGTCGCCGGTCAGCTGACGCCAACCACCGTCCCGCACCGGGATGGCCAGCGAGCAGCGGTCGGCGTCGGGATCGAGGGCGACCACGAGGTCGGCGGACACCTCGGTGGCCAAGGCGATGGAGAGGTCGATCGCCCCAGGCTCCTCCGGGTTCGGGAACCCGACCGTGGGGAAGTCGTGGTCGGGCTCGATCTGCTCCGGTACCGGATGGATGTCGTTGACCTGGGCGCGCTGCAGGACGGCCTGCGCGATCTCACCGCCCACCCCGTGCATCGCGGTCAGCACCACCCGGACCTTCGAGGGAGCCGAACTCCGACGGTGGGACGCCATCCGCGCGACATACGCCTCGATCAGGTCGTCACCGACGAGCTGGATGCCGTCGGTGCTCCGCGGCACCTCGTCTGCGGCTGGGGCGGTGGCGATGCAGGCGGCGATCTCGGCGTCGGCGGGCGGCACGATCTGCACGCCGCGACCGTCCTCGTCGGTGGCGCGGCCGCCCAAGTAGACCTTGTAGCCGTTGTCCGCGGGAGGGTTGTGGGACGCCGTGACCATGATCCCGGCATCGGCGTCGAGGGCCCTGACCGCATACGCGGTCAGCGGGGTCGGACGCTCTTTGGGCAGGGCCAGCGCCGTCAGCCCGGCGCCCGAAAGGACCTCGGTCGCTGCCTCGTAGAAGGCGTGCGAACCGTACCGAGCGTCGCAGCCGACGACCACTCGGCCACCCTTACCGATCATGTCGATCAGATGCTGCGCCAGCCCGGCCGTGGCTCGGGTGACGACCGCCACGTTCATCCGTGACTCACCGGCGGCGACGGGGCCGCGCAGGCCGGCCGTGCCGAAGGCGAGTGGACCGCTGAACCGCGACCGCAGATCGGTGGCCGCGGCCTCGTCACCAGCCACGACCCGTTCCACGATCTCCAGCAGCTCGGTCTTGGTGTCCGGGTCCGGGTCGTGATTCGCCCAGTCGCGGGCGCGCTCGATCAATCCGCGCACTGCTCCACCTCGCCCAGGATCGCCGCGGAGGCGGAAAGCCCGAGTCGGGTGGCCCCGGCCCGGACCATGGCCAGCGCGTCGGCGGCGGTCCGGATTCCCCCGGACGCTTTGACCCCCAGTCGTCCGCCGACGGTGTGAGCCATCAACTCGACGGCGTGCACGGTGGCCCCACCCGCCGGGTGGAATCCCGTGGACGTCTTGACGAAATCGGCTCCGGCCAGCTCGGCGGCCCGGCAGCAACCGACGATCTGCTCGTCGGTCAGCGCTGCCGACTCGATGATCACCTTCAGCACGGTGGGCGGTGGGCAGCCGTAGCGCACCGTACGGATGTCGGTCTCGACGGCTTCGAAGTCGTCGGTGACGGCCCGCCCCAGGTCGATCACCATGTCGACCTCATCCGCTCCGCGAACCACGGCCTCGGCGGCTTCGGCGGCCTTGATGCTCGATCGATGGGCCCCAGAGGGGAATCCGCACACGGTGGCCACCTTCACCCCACCAAAGGGCCGGACCGGGAGCTGGCTAGGCGACACGCAGACGGCGTAGGTTCCCAGCGCGGCTGCTTCGTCGAGCAACGCCCGGACCTGCTGCGGCGTGGCCTCAGGTTTGAGCAACGTATGGTCGATGAGCGAGGCGATGTCGGCGCGTTCCATGCACACTCCTGGTGTCGGTGCCGCGCCGGACCCCCGGATACGGCGCCGCCGAGCGGGAAGGACGGACGTCCGACGCGCTCGTTCGCATCACCCTAGCGGGACTCTGCGCGTCTCGACCGGAGTGGCCCACACCGGATCTCAGGGTGAGTGACGGGACTCGAACCCGCGACTTCCTGGACCACAACCAGGTGCTCTACCAACTGAGCTACACCCACCATGCTCGTACGCCGACGGCGCCGACAGCAGCGTGAAGCATAGCGGTCGACCGGGCTCGGGTCGAAATCAGTCGGGCGCCTTGATGGACGGAGCGGCGGCGGTGAGCGTGCCCTGGTGTCGGGCGGCGATCTCCTTCACGGTCTCGGTGTCCGGACCGGGCTTGGGCACGAACAGGGCTTCGCGGTAGTAGCGCATCTCCTCGATGGATTCGCGGATGTCGGCCAGCGCGCGGTGGTTTCCCGACTTGGCGGGGGAGTGGTAATAGATCCGCGGATACCACCGTCGGGCGAGCTCCTTGATCGACGACACGTCCATGTTGCGGTAGTGGACGTGACTCTCCAGCGCGGGCATGTCCCGGGCCAGGAACGCGCGATCGGTACCGATCGTGTTGCCGGCCAACGGCGCCTTGCGCGCCTCCGGCACATGGTCTTTCACGTACGCGAGCACCCGCTCCTCGGCCTCGGCCATCGTCGTCCCGGACGCGAGTTGATCGAGCAGCCCTGAGGTCTCGTGCATGTCATGGACGAACTTGCCCATCTGGTGCAGCGCCTCGTCGCTCGGTTTGATTACCACGTCGACCCCGTCGCCCAACACGTTCAGGTCCGCGTCGGTGACCAGCACCGCGACTTCGACCAGCGCGTCCGCGGCGAGATCGAGTCCGGTCATCTCGCAGTCGATCCAGACCAGTTCGTCGCTCACCGGGGCAACCTTACGGGTATGAACCGCGCCAGCCAGCCGGATCCGAGCCAGGTCGCCACCCCCATCACCACGGCGGCCGACCCTAGCGTCGCGATCACGGTGATGCCACCGATCACGAGTGGGCCCAACGCGTGGCCCAGATCGGCGCACAGTCGCCAGCCGCCGAGGAATTGTGGCCGGCCGACCGAGGGGGCGGCGTCGGCCCCCAGCGTCAGCACGACCCCGGCCGAGATGCCGTTACCCAGCCCCATCAGGCAGGCGAGGAGTCCGACGGCCAGCGGGGTGTGGGTGAGCGGCAGTAGGACGAAGCCGAGCCCCAAGGTGAGCATCGCGGGTACCGCCACGAACGCACGACCGTAGCGATCCATGATCATCCCGCCGGGGAAGAACAACAGCATGTCGACTGCGGCGGAGATCCCGAAGATGATGCTGGTGGTGGCGGCGTCGATGCCTTGGTCCTGCGCCCACAGCGGCACGATCGCCTGCCGGGTCGACCGGGCGGCGGACAGCACCAGCACTCCAGTGCCCAGGGTGAGCAGCACCCTTCGGTGCGCGACCAGCACCGCGACCATGCTCAGGCGCGGGATCTGCCCGCGGTCCTCGCGAGGCGAACTCTGCGCGGGGGGTGGCAGGTCGGGTAGCAGCGCGGCCAAGCCGGCGGCGGCCAGGCTCATCGCCGCCGCGAATCCGTAGGCGCTGGCAATAGCGAACCGGCTGACCAGAAGGGCCGCGACGAACGGACCGATGAAGCTGCCGACGCGGAAGATGCCGCCCAGACTCGACATGGCGCGGGCCCGGATCCGGATCGGCACCGCGGCGGTCAGGTAGGCCTGCCGAGCCAGGCTGAACACCGCCCCCGCCAGCCCGGCGACGAAGACCGCGAGGCAGAGCAGCAGGACCGTGGGCGCCCAGAACGCCCCGACCAACGCCGCGGCGTCGACGACGCAGGCGATGATCAACGCCCGCCGTTCCCCGATCCGGGCGGCCAACACGCCGGCGGGCAGGTCACCGACCAGCTGGCCGACCCCGAGCAGCGCGACCACCAACGCCGCTGTACCGACCCCGGCTCCCAGCTCGCGAGCCGACAGTGCGATCAGCGGCAGGATGGCACCGGCCCCGATCGCGACCAGCAGCGTGGGACCGTAAACCGGAACCGCGACCCGGCGCCAGCTGAAGATGTCAGCCGACGCGGGTTCCATAGGGCAGCCATCTTGTCACGAGAGTGAGGCGGAGGCCGGAGAGTCTTGGCGCCCAGCCGGAGGTGCTAGAGCGACGACGACAGGCCGGTGCTGACGGCTTGGTTCGGCGCGCTGTGCTACTTGCTCGACACGCCCCGGGACCCGGCCTCCGGCGACAACGAGCAACGCAGCCAGCCTCGCGCCCCCGGTAGGAATCGAACCTACGACCGTCAGATTAGAAGGCTGCTGCTCTATCCGCTGAGCTACGGGGGCCGGTTGGGCATCCTAGTTTGCTCGCTTCGGTTCGCGTCGCCCGAGCGTGCAACCGGAAGAGTTTTCGCTGAGCTCTCGTCTCCGGATTCGTGCTCCGAGACGCAGGTACGCTGGCGCGCATGTCGGCCACCACGGCGAGCCCCGCCACCGCGGCGAGCCGCGCTGATCCCGCCAAGACCGCCGATCCTGCCAAGTCCGCCGACCTCGCCAAGGCCGCCCGTCGAGCCCGGGTTCGCAACAACATCCCGGCCCAGCCGGTGCCCGGTGAACCGCTTCCGAAGCGGATCCTGAGGACCCCGCTGGTCTGGCTGACGGTGGTCATGCTGCTGGTTTACGCGGTCTTGCTGGTGCTGCTCTACTGGCAGGTGGTTCCCGACCAGCAGGTCCCCGGCGGCATCATCCCCGGGCTGGGCACCGAGGCCGTCCCCATCGCCGCCAAATACGCCGCGTTCACCGCCATCCCGCTTTCCCTACTGTTCTTATGGGCCGATCGCTACCGGCCGCAGCGGTTCTGGGTCTGGCTGATGACTTTCGGCTGGGGAGCCTGTGTGGCGACGTTCGCCTCCGCGCAGATCAACACCTGGGCGGCCGCCCACCTGAGCATCATCGGCAACGGTGATCCGGCCACGGCCGCGCGCGCCGCGATCTACGTCGCTCCCTGGGTGGAGGAGGCCGCCAAGGCCACGGTCCTGTTCTGGTTGGCGATTCTGATGCGCTACCAGTGGGTCAGCCGGCTCAGCGGCATTGTGCTGGCGGGGCTGTCCGGCGCCGCCTTCGCGTTCGTGGAGAACATCCTCTACTACGGCCGCGCCTATCGATACGCTGCTCGCTCGTTCGGCGAGGTGCCGCCCCTGGAGGCCCTGCAGAGTCTGTTCCTGCTCCGCGGCGTGATGACTTTCTTCGGCCATCCGCTGTTCACGGCGATGACCGGCATCGGACTGGCCGTCGCGATCCGGTCCAAGAGCAAGGTCGTGCGGATCGTGGCCCCGCTCGCCGGTTACGCCGCGGCCTCCTTCCTGCACATGACGTTCAACGCGTCGGCATCGCTGCTGCAAGGCACCAACCTGCTACTGATCTACCTGCTGGTGGCGCTGCCACTGGTCATCTTCGTGGTCATCTTCACCGTCCGGCAGGTGCTCAGCCAGGGACGGCTGATCCGTTCCCGCCTGGTCGACTACGTCCGGGTCGGGTGGCTCCAGGAGGCTGACCCCGCTGCGCTGTCGCGTCTGCGGACCCGGGGCAAGGCGCTCTGGCACGCCGTCTTCCTCGGCCCCCAGGTTTGGCTGGCCACCGTGAGGATGCAACGCTCGGCGACTGAGCTGGCCTATCTGCGCGACGCCATCGTCCGAGGGCTCGTCGACGCGGCAGGCCTGGAGCGGGAGAAGATCCTCCTGCGCCGGATGCACGGACTGCGCGGGATCGCGGTCATGAAACCCAGCGGACGGGCCGCCTATCCGAGCTGGCGACGTCGTCGCGCCGTCGATCCCGCACCGTCGTATGCGCCGGCCAGCTTCCCTGGTCCGGCCGGGCTGGGTGGAAACTACCCGGCGCCACCGTCGACGTCGCACCAGGCCAGCGCACCCTTGGGGCAGACTGCTACCCAGTACTCCGAGGTCGATCCGACTTGGAAGCCGCCAGGTCAGTAACTGAGTCGGTGACGGTCTCGGGGCCGAGCGGCGACGGTCGAACGGGAGGTGGCATGGCAGGTCCGGAGAATCGGCTGGCGATCGCGCTAGTCGCGCTCCGGGACGCCCTGACCCCGGTCCGGCTCACGTTGGAGCTTCCCGGCGCCGCCGAGCAGCAACGCGTCACCGGTGAGTTGTTGCGCCAGCTCGACGACTACATCCTGCCCCGACTGGCTACGATCGACGCCCCCCTGTTGGCTGTGGTCGGGGGCTCGACCGGTGCTGGCAAGTCCACCTTGGTCAATTCCGTGGTCGGCCGGCGGGTGTCGGCGCCCGGAGTGATCCGGCCGACGACTCGCGCCCCTGTCCTGGTCCACCACGGTGATGACGCAAGCTGGTTCGCCGAGAATCGGGTGCTGCCGGGCCTGGCTCGGTCCTCCGGCGCCACCAGTGACGCTCGCTCGCTGCAGCTGGTCACCGACAACGGCGTCCCTCGTGGGTTGGCGATCCTCGACGCTCCCGATATCGACTCCGTGGTCGCCGAGAACCGCACCCTCGCCACCCAGCTGCTCGCTGCGGCCGATCTGTGGCTGTTCGTCACCTCGGCCGCCCGGTACGCGGACGCGGTGCCGTGGGAGTTCCTGCGCGCCGCGGCCGATCGCAGCGCCGCCGTCGCCGTCGTGCTCGACCGGGTCCCACCCCGTGCGATGGCCGAGGTGCCGGCTCACCTCGGCCGGCTGA
>JAKDLH010000174.1 GCA_030452945.1 Microlunatus sp.
TTCTTGGAGGAACTGGAGGATCTGCGGAACCGCCATCTTGGACGCCTCCAGATCGTCTATGTCCTCGACGGTGAACGGCAGCAGGTCGAGCTTCTTTCGGGGTTCCTAGACGGCGACCGCCTCAACGCCATCTTGGACGCTGTGCTGCCGGATGAGGATATCGACAGCTGGTTCCTCTGCGGTCCGCAGGGACTGACCGATGTCCTGCGGAGTACCTTGATCAGCCGCGGACACCAGTCGCAGAACATTCGCCGGGAACTGTTCATCGCCGCCACGCCGCCTAAGCGCAAGGCCGCCGCCTCGCGACCGCCGGTAGAGGGCAAGACTCCGGTGGGCAGCCAGGTCGAGGTAATCCTCGACGGACGATCCACGACGCTCACATTGAGCCGCGACGCCGAGTCAATCCTGGATGCGACGTTGAAAGCCCGCGGCGATGCGCCGTACGCTTGCAAGAACGGGGTCTGCGGGACATGCCGGTCCCGGGTCGTCGAGGGCAAAGTGGAGATGGACCAGAACTTCGCCCTGGAGGAGGATGAGGTAGCTCGCGGCTACGTGCTGGCCTGTCAGTCTCATCCGGTGACCGAGCGCGTCGTGCTCGATTTCGACCAGTAGTAAACCAAGAAGCGACGGCGCAACCGAGTAGGGTCTACCGACTCAGGCCGACAGGCAACCGTCCACGAGCAAGTTGGAGGCTCTTCCTATGACCGGCAAGCCATCGCCCACGTCCACGGGCCGGGACACGGGCGCAGAGCCGACGCCGCCGTTCGCGGTGAGCGAGTTGTCCATCGACGACGGGATGGATCTGGCCATGTGGACCACGCCAGGTCCGTGGAGCGTCAGCGATCAACTCGAGCCACCGGAACGCGACGAGGGCTACTGGGCGGTCCGCGACGCCAACCAGCGGTTGGTCGGCTACTGCTGCTTCGGGGAGGCGGCCCGCGTGCCGGGTCTGCGGGGCGACCCACGACTGCTCGACGTGGCGCTGGGTCTGCGACCGGACCTGGTGGGACACGGATGGAGCAACGAGCTCGCCCGCACGGTGGTCGAACGAGCGCGGTCGGTGGCCGCCGGTCGCCGGTTGCAATCGGTGGTCGCCGAATGGAACACGGCTGGCCGGCACGCGGCGGAAGCGGCCGGGTTCAAGGTCGCCGGTGCTCAAGAAGTGTCCGGTGGCGCGGCGGTGTCGTCGTACCTGGTCTACACCCGCGCGGCCTGACCACTAGCAGGATCGCTCACCCCAGTCTGAGCTGGGCGGAGATCGAGCGACGGTTGAGAGCTCACATGTCCAGCCCGCCGTTGATGCCCCACACCTGACCGGTGATGTAGGCAGACGCGTCTGCGGCAAGGAAATGAACCACCCGAGCCACTTCGTCGGGTTGGCCCAGCCGGCCGAGCGGGATGCGCGTCTTGAGATCGGCCAACACCTTCTCCGGGATCTCGCCCACCATCTCGGTGGCGATCGCGCCGGGGGACACGGTGTTGACGGTGATGCCCAGACCGTCGTCGGTGAGCTTGTCAGCCCGGGCCAGATGGAAGGCCGCTTCCCGGGCCAGCGTCTTGGTCAGACCGAATAGGCCGGACTTCGACGCGGCGTAGTTCGCCTGGCCGATGTTGCCGATCTCGCCGACGATGGACGCGACGTTGATAATCCGTCCGCTGCCGCGCTCCACCATGTGGCGCAGGGCGGTCTGGGCCATGAAAAACGTGCCGGTCAGGTTGACGTCGATCACGTGGCGCCAGTCCTCGTCGGCCATCTTCAGCACGGTGCGATCCTTGGTGATACCGGCGTTGTTGACCAGGATGTCGAGCTTCCCGTGCTGATCGATGACCTCCTGCACGGTCCGGCGGCAGTCTTCGGCCACGGACACGTTTCCTTGATGCAGGCTCAGCTGGGCGGCAGGGAACTCCGATCGGAAATCTGCGGCGAAGGCTTCGGCAGTCTCCTGGCGTCCGGCGAACCCGGCGGCGAGCTCGGCGCCCTGGCTGGCCAGGCTGCGGCAGATCGATGCTCCGATGCCGCGCGTTCCGCCGGTGACGAAAGCGACCCGGCCGTCGAGCTTGTTCCCCGGCTCGGCCGCGGCGCCGTCGGTCTCCATCGGCTCGGCGGCGCTCATGACTGTCCGTTCAGCTGATCAGGGTTCATCCGGCCATGATCGCACGAGGGACTGGCGCCACTGCTTGCGGCCCGATGGCATCAGCAGATGACTGACCTTGGCATACCCGTAGGGGGTATATACACTGGGCAGATGAGCACGATCGACCTGGACATCACCGGCATGACCTGCGCCTCCTGCGCAGCCCGGATCGAACGAAAGCTGAACAAGCTCGACGGCGTCGATGCCACGGTCAACTTCGCCACCGAGAAGGCGAACGTGACGTTTCCCGACTCCGTACGGACTGAGGAGTTGATCGCCGTCGTGGCCGGAACCGGCTACGCGGCCAGCGTGCCTCATCCTCCGGCCCGCGGTGATGAGCAGGACCCGGTGCCCGCGCCCGAGACCGCCGCCGACCGCGAACTGGCCACGCTGCGCCACAAGCTGGCGGTCAGCATCGCGCTCTCGGTGCCGGTGGTCGTGCTGGCGATGGTGCCAGCCTGGCAGTTCACGTACTGGCAGTGGCTGTCGCTCACCCTCGCCGCTCCGGTGGTGATTTGGGGAGGCTGGCAGTTCCACCGCGCCGCCGTGACCAACCTGCGCCACGGCAACGTGACCATGGACACCCTGGTCTCGCTTGGCACCCTGGCTGCGCTGGGGTGGTCGGTGGTTGCCCTGTTCTTCGGATCGGCCGGGATGCCGGGGATGACCCACCCGTTCGAGTTCACCTTGACCCGCGGAGGGGGTCTGGATTCAATCTATCTGGAGGCGGCCGCCGGGGTGACGACGTTCATCCTGGCCGGGCGCTACATCGAGGCCCGGTCCAAGCGCCGAGCCGGTTCGGCGCTGCGCGCGTTGTTGGAGCTCGGGGCCAAGGAGGCGACAGTGCTCCGAGACGGGACGGAAGACCGGATCGGGGTCGAGCAGCTGGTCGTCGGCGACGAGTTCGTGGTGCGTCCGGGTGAGGCCATCGCCACCGACGGAACGGTCGAGCAGGGCAGGTCGGCGGTGGACGTCTCGATGCTGACCGGGGAGTCGCTGCCGGTCGAGGTGGGCCCAGACTCCCAGGTGGTCGGGGCCAGCATCAACGTCGGTGGCCGTCTGGTCGTCCGGGCCACCCGGGTCGGCTCGGATACCCAGCTCGCCCAGATGGCGCGGCTCGTCGAGCAGGCGCAGACCGGCAAGGCGCAGGCCCAGCGCCTGGCCGACAGGATCTCCGCGATCTTCGTACCCGTGGTCATTGTGCTGGCCCTGGGCACGCTGGCGGGTTGGCTGCTGGTCGGGGCCGGGGCAGGAGCCGCGTTCACCGCGGCCGTGGCGGTGCTGATCATTGCCTGCCCATGCGCTCTGGGACTGGCCACGCCGACGGCGCTGATGGTCGGTACGGGCCGGGGGGCCCAGCTCGGCATCTTGATCAAGGGCCCGGAGGTGCTCGAGTCGACCCGTCGCATCGACACCGTCGTGTTGGACAAGACCGGCACCGTCACCACCGGCACCATGACGCTCGCCGAGGTGCTGACCACCGTCGGCGAGGACCGGGACCGTGTGCTGGCCCTGGCCGGCGCCGTCGAGCACGCCTCGGAGCACCCGATCGCTCGCGCCATCGCCGCGGGTGCCGGGCAGGAGGGCCAACTGCCCGTCACCGAGTTCGCCAACCTGGAAGGCCGCGGCGTACGGGGGGTCGTCGACGAGCACCGGGTGCTGGTGGGCCGCCCGTCGCTGCTCGCCGAGCACGAGATCGACCTGCCCGCCGATCTCGCCGCCGCCGTCGCCGCGGTGCAGGCCCAAGGCCAGACCGTGGTCGCGGTGGCCTGGGACGGTGCAGCGCGCGGGGCCATGGCGGTCGCCGACGAAGTGAAGCCGACGTCGGCGGCCGCCGTCGAGCGGTTCACCGACCTCGGTCTGCGACCGGTGCTGTTGACCGGCGACCAGGAGGTGGTGGCGCGGGCTGTCGCCGAGCAGGTGGGGATCCCGGCAGTTGACGTGCACGCCGGGGTGCTGCCCGCCGACAAGGTGGCCGCGGTGCGGCAGTTGCAGGCGGAGGGTCGCACGGTCGCCATGGTCGGGGACGGCGTCAACGACGCGGCCGCCTTGGCCCAGGCGGATCTCGGCATCGCGATGGGCACCGGTACCGACGTGGCGATCGAGGCCAGCGATCTGACCCTCGTCCGCGGAGACCTGATCGCGGCGGTTGACGCCGTACGGCTGTCCCGGCGCACCCTGGGCACCATTAAGGGCAACCTGTTCTGGGCCTTCGCCTACAACGTCGCCGCGCTGCCGCTGGCGGCCGCCGGACTGCTGAACCCGATGATCGCCGGTGCTGCGATGGCGTTCTCGTCGGTCTTCGTGGTGACCAACAGCCTGCGGCTCCGCCGGTTCCGGCCGGTCGCTGGGGACGACCACTGATCCGCCGGGCTGCCTGACGCAGGCGTGGACGCCGACAAATCGAGGAGACCACCACTCTCGGTGAGGAAATTCTCTGTGAGGGAAATTCGGTCCACGTTTGGTGGGCTGAGTGTGACCTGCGGCGTGCGGCGCAGAACGTAGGGCGGAATTCCCCCATCTCAGCCGCGGCGATCAGGCTTATTCTGGCGAGATGGTCGACACACCTGGACCGAAGTCGACGCCGACTGCGATGGGCCAGGCGGCCAGTCGCGCCGCCGCCGCCGTGCTGCGAACCCGCTGGCTCGTCCGAGCCCCGGTCTGGGTGTATCGAGCCCGGCTGGGATTTATCCTCGGCCGCCGGTTGCTGATGCTGGAGCACACCGGCCGGACGTCGGGTCTGCCCCGCTACGTCGTCCTGGAGGTGATCGACCACCCTCGACCGGAGCGCTGGATCGTGGCGTCCGGCTTCGGCCATCGCGCTCAGTGGTTCCGCAACGTGCGCCACGATCCTCGCGTCCGGGTCTACCTCGGCAGCCGGAAGCCAGCACCGGCCACCGCGGTCCGGTTGGACGCCGATTCCGCTGCGGCCGCGCTTGGTCGCTACGCCCTAGCTCACCCCGGTGCCTGGAGCCGGCTGCGTCCGGTGCTGGAGCACACCTTGGGAACCAGCATCGACGCCAGTGGCACCGAGCTACCACTGATCGCGCTGGATCTGGTCACCGGCCAGACCGGTTGACGGACTCTCGCTGGCCTTCGACGGCCCTCGATGATCCGCGAGAAGGAGCTTCGGCACCTCATCCGACGCTTGGGACCTGCCTACCCTCCTTTTCGCGGTGTCGTCTCGGTGTCAGTCTGGGTGGCTAGCGGTCAAGCAGGGAGCCCAAGCCACCCCTGCGGCTCCTCGATCGTCCAGCGGTCACGCCTACGGTTTCGGTGCGAGCCGTCGTCGCGGGCTGACACCAGTCGCTCCCTCAGCTTCTGCTGGTAGCGAGTCAAATCGGTCTTGTCGACTCGCACGGCCTCCAGGCCCGCCCGTTCCAAGCGCTCCTCGCCTACGTTGTCCTCCCGGTGTTGGTCACGGTCCCGGTGCCCGGCGGCACGCGTGGATCGCCAGCGGGCGCCGTCGTACTCGATGGCCAGTCCCGCCTCCACGTCCAGCAGATCCGGCACACCGAGCAAGGCCCCGTGAGCTGTCGAGACTCCTTCTCGCGGACGGAGCGCGGGTGGGAGTAATCACGGGGACGCACGGGAAGGAAGCGAGCGGTCGACAGTCAGCGGTCATGGCGCCGGGGCGGACCCAGACTCGGCAGCCAGACCACGACCAGGGCCAGCAGCGCGGCGCCCGCGGCCGCCATCAGTTGGGGCAGAACCACGCCCAGACTGGCCGAGATCATGCCCACCAGCGCCAACAGCTGGGCAAAGACCTGGATCACCAGATAGCGCCGCGCCGGCAGGGCCAGCACGCGCACCTCGACCTGAGCCGACATCGACACCTGGCCAGCGATCGCCGCCAGCTGCAGCATCAGCGGGAGCGCGGCGATCAGGAGCGGCGCCAGCCAGACCGGCGACGGCGCGGGGTCGAAGAGCAGCAGTACGCCGATCACGCCGACGAAGACTCCGGGCAGCGCCGTCCCCGGCGCGATCGCGATCGCGACCAGCAGAGCGATGATCACCACCCAGCTCGGAGGTCCACCGGCCACCGCCGCCGAGCACCCGAAACCGATGGCGACCACGATGAGCCGCAGGACCAAGCCCGGCACCGAAGCCGAGGTGTGGATCCGGACCGCCGGCCGACGTCGTCGGCTGCGGTCGGGGAGGTAGGCCAGGACCCAGGTACTCAGTTGGCTCCACAGTCGGCCGAGTTGACTGGATCGCAGCGCGGGATCTGGTCGGGCCGCGCCCGGTCGCCGAGCCGCGGACCGGCTCATCGCCGGCCTCGCGCGCGGCTGATCGTGGACAACTCGAGTCCTGGATCCAGACCGGGATTCATCCAGGCGAACGTCTCCACCCCGGCCCCGGTCAGCCGGCGGATCCGGTCGGAGCGTTCCATCGCGACGATCCGGTACGCGGTGTGCAGCCGCTCCGGGATGCCTGACACCAGCAGCTTCGGCAGGGTGTCGATCGCGAGCACCCGGTGTCCGGCCCGCCGCCAGGTGCGGGCCATGGCGGCCGCATCCTCATCGAGGAAGGTGGAGAAGACGACGATCAGCGCGCCGGAGGGAAGCCGCGGGATTCGCTCCCGTCGCGCCGGCTCTCCCTCCGGTTCGGCCAGGGCGAGCTGCTGGGTGAGCAGCAGCAACTGCCGGCGTCCGCCGGCCGGGGGTGCCGGCCGCCGTAGCTTGCCGAGGTCCTCCAGCCCGACCCGGTCGCCCCCCGCCAGATAACCTCCGGCCAGCGACGTGGCCCCGTGGCGGGCGCTGTAGAGTGAGGTGGACTCCTCCTCGCGCAGGCTCGCCGCGTCGCCCCAGGTGGACAACCGGGGGCCCACCTGGTCGCGCGAGTCGATCACCAGCATCACGGTGGCGTCCGCGGTGGCGAAGGACCGCCGGACGTACAGCCGGCTGATGATCCGAGCCGGCCGCCCACCACCACCCGGCTCGAAGTCGCTCGGGTTTGCCGTTGTCGCTCGATCTGCAGACGGAGCGAC
>JAKDLH010000175.1 GCA_030452945.1 Microlunatus sp.
AACGTCAGCACCAGTGCGACCTCCTCGTGCTCCCCGCACTCCCCACAGGGCACCCGAGCCGAGCGCCGTCGCGAGGTCGGCCGGAAGCCGAAGTTGGTGGCGAAACCGATGGCCCGCCCGTTCTGGGTGCCCACCCAGTAGTAGAGGTGAATCCATCCTTCCCTCAGCGCCTCGGCGGCGGCGGCCTCGACCAGACGCCAAGCGACCCCGGTATTGCGTACGGCAGGCGTAACCCAGAGCCCGAAGAGGTCGGCCGACTGCTCCTCCTCGGCGGGTCCGACCGACACCACCCCGACCGGCGCATCGTCGCCTCCGGTGGCCAACAACCGGTGGGCGCGACGGACAGCGGCGCGCCAGTCCTCTTCGCGATGATTCGCCTCTTCGGCGTGGCTGCTGGAGAACGCCTCGGGCGATTCCTCCAGTGCCGCGAGGCGGATCGCCCGGTAGTCCGACCACTCGTCCTCGCCGAGCACTCGTACGGTGATCTCCTTCATCTCAATCCCTCCTGTCGATCCTTCATACCTGGCGGTCGGCAGAATGCCAACCCCTTCGGTCACGACTCGACGGCTTCACCGACCCCGGACAGCTCGCTCCAGAAAGGCTGTGCCACCGCTGACCCGAGCCGACGCAACTCCCCGCGGTGCAACGTGCTGAGCTCGCTCAACATCCGCTCTCCGACCGGAGTCAGCGAGACCCGGACCGCCCGAGCGTCCCGAGGGTGCGGATCGCGCTGCACCAAGCCCTGCCGCTGGGCGCGGTTGACCAACTCCACCACGCTGTGGTGACGCAGTTGAAGAAGACCGGCAAGCTCCTGCGCGGTCGCCCAGTCCCGACCCGGGAAGCCCATCAGGGCCAACAGCAATTGATACTGCTGAGGCGTCAAGCCTTGAGTTCGCACCATCTCCTCGCTCACCCGAAGATAGCGACGGATTCCGAAGCGAAACCGCGCCAACGCCTCAAACTCCGCCTTGGACAGCGGATCGGACGCGTCCTGTTCGATCACCTCGGTCATCTCACTCCTCCGCCTGAACTCAGGCCCCGCAGCGTCGCATCCCCCTTTATATCGTGTTACGATAGATAAGTCGATAGCCTCATACCTGAGGAGAGGGCGATGACGGTTCTATGGGTGCTGGTCATCCTGGCTGGCGTTCTCCTGGTGTTGCTGGGCTTGAGCGTGCGAGTCATCAAACAGTTCGAGCGCGGCGTGGTCTTCCGGCTTGGTCGGGTCGAGGCGCAACCACGAAAACCGGGCTTGACCGCCATCAGGCCGTTCATCGACCGGCTTCAGAAGATCAACATGCAGATCATCACCATGCCGGTGCCGGCGCAGGACGGCATCACCCGAGACAACGTCACCGTCCGGGTGGACGCCGTGGTCTACTTTCGCGTAGTCGACCCGCTGCGCGTCGCGGTGGACGTCCAGGATTACGGCTCCGCCATCGGCCAGGTCGCTCAGACCTCGCTCCGATCCATCATCGGCAAGAGCCTGCTCGACGACCTCTTGTGCGACCGAGAACGCCTAAACCAGGGACTGGAGCTGATGATCGACAGCCCAGCCGCGGAGTGGGGCGTGCACATCGACCGAGTCGAGATCAAGGACGTGGAACTGCCCGAGTCGATGAAACGGTCCATGTCACGTCAGGCTGAGGCGGAGCGCGAACGCCGAGCGCGGGTCATCACCGCCGACGGTGAGCTGCAAGCTTCCGGAAAGCTGGCCCAAGCCGCGACGGTGATGGCCGAAACTCCGGCGGCACTCCAGCTCCGGCTGTTGGAAACCGTCGTCGAAGTCGCCGCCGAGAAGAACTCGACCCTGGTCCTGCCGTTCCCGGTCGAACTCCTCCGGTTCCTGGAGAACGCCACTCCCGCCAGTCGCGATTCTGGTCGGGTTCACGACGTCGAACCACCGGCGCCCGCCGCCGAAGCCCCACCCACGGCGCCTGCGACTGACCCACGTTCTCAGCCATCACTCAGCGAGGCAGTGACCGAGGCAGTGACAGACGACAGGTTGGCCGAGTTGACTGAACCGACGCCGGCGCCTGCCTGAGCCGGGCATCATCGACGACAGGTCGTCGTCGGCTTGACCCGGATCGCCGCGATGTCACTGGTCGCGAGCAGCTCTCCGTCGGGAGCGGTGATTAGGCACCGTTGGTAACGGTCTCGACCGGACTCGACCACCACCTCCACACCCGGGGCGATTGCACGCGCTCGGAGTCGATCCAGCACCTCCGGGTCACGGTCGGAGATGCGGACCACGAGATAGCGGCCAACCGCGGCCTCGCCCAGTTGGAGCGTGTCGTCCGGACGGCGGACGGTGCCGTCGGCGGCGGGGATCGGGTCCCCGTGGGGGTCCGAGGTCGGGTGGCCGAGTCGTTGATCGATACGCGCGATCAACGTGTCGGAGACCGCGTGTTCGAGCCGCTCCGCCTCGTCGTGGACCTCCTCCCACTCATAGCCCAGGACGGTCACCAGGAAGGTCTCCACCAGCCGGTGCCGTCGCACCATGGCCAGGGCCAGGACCGTTCCCCGAGGCGTCAAGACGACCGGCTTGTACGGCTGATAGTCGACCAGATTCTGACCGGCGAGCCGTTTGACCGTTTCGGAGACGTTGGCTTGACTGGTGCCGAACCGCGCCGCCAGGTCCTTGGTCGTGATCGCTGGTCCGCCCCATTCGGTGGCTGACCAGATCACCTTCAGATAATCCTGGGCGACCGTCGTGATCTCCTCGACCCTGACCACGATCGGTCAACCCAAGCCCATGAGAGTCATGCCGATCAGGACGAGATTGAGGAGCACGATCAAACCGACCACACTCCAGCCGACCGCTCGCATCGGCCGCCGATTGGTCAAACCGCCCATCAGCGACTCGGTTGAGGTCAGCCGAACCAGCGGGATCAAGGCGAACGGAATTCCGATGCTCAACGCCACCTGGCTCAGCACCAGCGCCCAGGTGGGGCTCACACCGATGCTCAATACGATCAACGCCGGTATCAACGTGATCACCCGCCGAGCCAGTAAAGGGATCTTGAGTTTCAGCAGACCGGCCATGATCGAGGAACCCGCGTAGCAGCCGACCGACGTCGAGGCCAGGCCCGAGGCCAGCAGACCGATCCCGAAGATCACCCCGATGGCCGGACCCAGCGAGGACGTGATCGCCGCGTGTGCACCCTCGATGGTGTCCGTTCCGGCCACCCCGCGCAGACTTGCCGCGGCCAGCAACAGCATGGCGATGTTCACCGAACCGGCGACGATCAGCGACAACACCACGTCCAAGCGTGTCGCTCTCAGCAGCCTTGGCAGTCCCACCTGCTCGCGGACCGCTGGCCCGTGTCGGTCCCGGGCCAACGCGGAGTGGACGTAGATGGCGTGCGGCATCACCGTCGCCCCGAGCATGCTGGCGGCCAGCAGCACGGTCTCGCTGCCCTGGAACCGAGGCACCAGGCCAGCCAGGGTGTCACTCCAGGAGACGGGACTGAAGAACAGGCCGGCCAGGAAGCCCACCGCGATCACCGCCAACAGCCCGACGATGACAAACTCGAACGGCCGTTGCCCGCGACGGGACTGGATCGCGAGCAGCAGCGTGGAGATGACACCCACAATCAGACCGCCGGCCAGCAGCGGCACCCCGAACAGGATCTGCAGCGCGATCGCGCCGCCGATCACCTCGGCCAGGTCGGTCGCCATCGCGACCAGTTCCGCTTGGACCCAGAACGCCAACCGACCTGATCTTGGTAGACGATCGCCCAGGAGCTCAGACAGGCTCCGGCCCGTGACCAGACCGAGCTTGGCCGACAGGTACTGCACCAGCACCGCCATCCCGTTAGCTGCCACCAGCACCCACACCAGCAGATAGCCGTACTCGGCGCCGGCGGTGAGGTTCGCGGCGACGTTGCCCGGGTCGACGTAGGCGATCGCGGCGACGAAAGCGGGGCCCAGCAGCATCCCGAGCGGACGGCGTCGGGTCACCGCTCTGCCCTCGGTCGAGGCCGTGCCGATCGTCATAAAGTTAATCTACATTAAGATCTGGTCTGGATCCCGAGGGCTGCGCTCTGCGCTGACTGGCCCTCCAGTCGCCGGAACCAGACGAAGTCGGGCGAACGACAAGGGTTGACAGAGCGACTACCAAGGCTAGGCTTACCTGCATTCGGTAAGGATGGGCTGGGAAGCGGGGACAACTGGTGTCGATGGTGTCGACGAGACTGGGTCAGCGGGTCATCGAAGCCTACGACGTGACCGAACCGGGATCGCCGATCAACCTCTCCGAGTTGGCGCCCGGACGGATCGGGACTGTGCTCAGCGTCCGAGACGATAGCGGGTCGACCACGTCACGTCGGCTGTTCGATCTCGGGTTCGCTCCGGGCGCAGCTGTGAAGGTGGTACGGCGTGCTCCCCTGGCCGACCCGGTGATCTTCCGCGTCGCGGGATACGAGGTCGCGCTGCGGCGGGTGCACGCCCGCCTGATCGACGTCGCTCCTGCCCCGTGACCCGTCGGGACCGCGTCGGCGACGCCGCGGCCCAAGCTGGCGTACGGCTGGCCCTGGTGGGCAGCCCGAACTCCGGCAAGACCACGCTGTTCAACGCCCTGACCGGTCTGCGTGCCAAAACGGGCAATTACCCAGGGGTAACCGTCGCCCGTTATGAAGGCGTGGCGTCCACCAGCGCGGGCTCGGTGCTGGTGGAGGATCTACCCGGAACGTACAGTCTGGACCCGATCAGCCTCGACGAGCAGATTGTCACCGACCTGCTCGATCCGGACGCCGGTGTTCACGACGTACCCGCCGGCGTGCTGGTGACGCTCGACGCGACCACGTTGAGTCGGTCCCTGGGTCTGCTGGCGCAGGTCCTGCAGACCGAGCTGCCGGTGTGCGTGGTGCTCACCTTCACCGACGAGCTGACCCGTCGGCAAGGGGTAATCGACCTGCCCGCTTTGGGTCGCGCCCTCGGCGTGCCGGTGGTGAGTGTCACGTCCGGACAGACCCGGGACCTCACCGCGCTTCGGGACCTGCTGGGTGACCCCTCACGCTGGCCTATTCCGGCGGTGCTGCCGCCGACCAGCCCGGCGGAGGTGTCCGGCTGGATCACCTCCGTGTTGAGCAGCGCCGGCTACGAGATCCCGCAGATCGACGCACGGACCGCCCGGGTCGACGCGGTGCTTCTGCATCCGGTGTGGGGGACGTTGATCTTCCTCGTCACCATGTTCGCGTTCTTTCAGATGATCTTCACCGTGGCCGCTCCCCTCCAGGATGGCATCGAGCAGTTCTTCGGCTACCTGGGCTCTCTGGTCGAGACCTACGTCACGATCGGCTGGCTGTCCAGCTTCCTGTCGGGCGCACTGCTCGGCGGGGTGGGCGGGGTGCTGGTCTTCCTCCCCCAGATCGCTCTGCTGTTCCTGCTCATCTCCATGCTCGAAGGAGTCGGCTACCTCGCCCGGGCCGCGTTCTTGATGGACCGCGTGATGAGCAAGGCGGGCCTGGAGGGCAGGGCCTTCGTGGCGTTGCTGTCCTCGGTGGCCTGTGCGGTGCCCGGCATCATGGCCACCCGGACGCTGCCGTCTGCCCGAGATCGGATCGCGACCATGATGGGTGCGCCGCTGATGACGTGCTCGGCCCGGCTCCCGGTCTACGTCCTGTTGATCGGCCTGCTGGTGCCGTCCGACTCCCGGATCGGACCGATGGGCCTCCAGGGGCTCATCATGTTCGCGCTCTATCTGCTCGGCGCGGTTTCGGCGATGCTCGCCGCCTGGGCATTCTCCCGGATCGGACGGGGTCGCTCGGGACCGCTGCTTCCGTTCTACATGGAGATGCCACCCTACCGAATCCCGTCGGTTCGTTCGGTCGGGGTATCGGTATGGTCGGCCTGCCTCACCTTCCTACGCAAGGTCGGCAAGATCATCCTGGTCACCACGGTTGTGCTCTGGCTGCTGCTCAACTTGCCCGCCCGCAGCGCGGTCGAGTTGACTTCCGCCGGGGTGGACGCGAACGACAGCATCGCGGTCTCCACCTACGTGATCGACCACAGCTACGCCGCCTCGGCCGGCCGGTTCGTCGAGCCGGTGTTCGAGCCTCTCGGCTTCGACTGGCGGATCAACATCGGGATCCTGGCCTCGTTGTCGGCCCGCGAGGTGTTCGTGGCCACGCTCGGGCAGGTGGCGGCGGCCCAGGATCCGGCCGATCCCTCCACGGCGTTGCGGAATATGACCGTCGAGGACGGCCCCCGGGCCGGTGAGCCGCTGTTCACACCACCGGTCTTGGCCGCCTTGTTGGTGTTCTTCCTCTACGCCCTCCAGTGCATGTCCACCGTCGGCGCGCTGCGCCGCGAATCCGGGTCCTGGCGATGGCCGTTGATCGCGTTCGGCTACATGTTCGTCGTCGCCTGGGTGATGGCGTTTGCGGCCCGACTCGCGGTCGGAGCCCTAGTCTGATGAGCCCCAATCCGATCAGTCCGAGTCCGACCAACACCGCTCCGCCGGTCCCGCTCCACCCCGAGGCGGTTGAAGGCTCTGATCGTGAGCTGCGCTGGGTGCTGCCGTCGGGAACGCTCGGCTTCGTCGGTCAGGTGCGGCACGTACCCGCTGCTGTGCAGACGTTGCTGGACGAGGGCATCATCGAGACGCTGACCGTGGAGCCGACGGCCATTCGTACCCGACTTGGCCTCGGTCGGAGCTGGCGCGGCGACGGCGACCGCGTTCGGACCGCGCTGCAGAGCGCCGTCGCCACACCCGCGCGGTGGACCCCCGCCGAGGCAGTCTCGATCGACGCTGTGCTGCGGATGGCCGTACAGCAGGTCATCGAGGGCGAAGTGGGCGGCTACATCCGCTCTCACGGCGGTGCGCTGACCCTGCTGAGCATCCGTGACGGAGCGGTCGAGGTGCGGCTGGATGGCGCCTGCGCGCACTGTCCCGCCGCGGAGATCACACTGACCACCCGGTTCGAGAAGGCCGTTCGCGCTCGCTGCCCGGACGTCCGCTCGATCACGGCCCGGACAGGCAAGCCGGTCTCTAACGGTCGGCGGTGGCCGAGCTTGAATCCTCGGTCCAGGCGATCATGACAGTGGGAGATCGCGATCAGGCCGGCCGCCGGCCCAGGTGC
>JAKDLH010000176.1 GCA_030452945.1 Microlunatus sp.
GACCTGGTCGGCCGCCACCCCGTCCGGCAGGACCGGGGTGGTGCCGGGATCACCAATGACCCAGCCTCCGCCGGTGCGGGTCACGGTGCCGCCGGCGGCGGCGAAGGTGCCGCCGACGTAGGCATCGATCTGGACGGTGTCGATCGGTGCGGTGAAGCCGAAATCCCCGAAGTCGACGAAGTCGTACGCGTTGAAGAATGTGGTGTCCTCGTCGACGAGCTGCATCCAGTCGGTCCGGCTCGGCCCGGACGGCTGTCCGGTGAGCGCGAGGTTGACCGGGCTGCGGTCAGGCTCGGTCTGGGAGTCAGGCGTGAAGGTCTTGGTGACTTCGAGCCCGATGCCGCGACCCGCCAGGTCGATGCTGGCGTCGGCGGTGTCGGTGTTGGTTCGGGGGTCAACGTTCGGGTAGTCGAGGAGGTCCTCGGCCTCGGCTGAGGCCTGGTCGGCGACGGTCTGCGGGGTCTCCACCGGGGCTGCGGGGTCCGACCGGGTGTAGTCACGGACCCGGGTGACGAAGGTGATGACGCCCGTACCGTTGGACTCGATCCGACCCGCGTAGACGACGGTGAATCCCACCACGTCGGTCAGTTCCGACTCTGCGGCCGCTAACGCCTCGTCCCGGGTGAGCGTGCGCGTGCCCCCTCCCTCCAGGGAGAGAGTGATGCTCAGCTCGGTGGCGCCGATCGCGGCCGGGTCGGTGATGGTGGTGAAGTCGGCGAGGTTGAAGTTCTCGAACGGGTCGGTGCCGCCGGTTGGCTCGGTGATGGTGAGGCGGTCCACCACCCGCGGCGTGGTGTTCTTGCCCTGCAAGGTGACCGTGCCGGTCGGGTACTCAGCCGGGAAGCTGGCGGTGCCGGGCTCGGGTACTCCGAGTGGACCACCGGTCCAGTCCTTGGTGATATCGGCGGTGACGTTGACCGGCGTGATGGCGATGTCGTCGGACGCGTCCTGATGGTAGAAGTCGTCGTTGTCGCCGACCACGAGCCGGGCCCGGGCGGTGTTGCGGACCACACCGGCCTCGTCCAGGTTGTAGACGTCGTCGGCCAGCACCGGGTCGTCGGGGTCGGAGCGGAGCTCGTCGCGAATCCGGAACACCGGGTGGATCTCCCGGTCGTTGCCGGTCGAGATGGCCACGCCACTGCCCACCGGCGGGGCCTCGGGGTTGTCACCGATCCGGTCCGCTCGGGTGGGGCTCTCGGAGTACACCAATCGAAACGCGATGGTGTCGGCCTGGACGGGTGCGCTGAGACTGTAGCCCGGGAAGGTGCCGTCGCAAGCGGCCGGGCAGGGATCGTTCGGCGCGTCGATCCAGTCGTTCGCGGCGGCGCTGAACAACTCCACTCGCTCCACCTGGTCAAAGGTCAGGTGCGGGTCCAACGCCGGGGTGATTGGATCTATCCGGACCAGATCGAAACTGTCGAACACGCTGTTGGGCAGGTCCGCCGGATCGGGGTCGGGCACGTCGGAGATGACCATCTGGTCGATCTTGGTGGCGCCGCTGGTCGACCAGGAGATGGTGGCGCCGCGCCCCTCCTCGGTCCGCTCGCCGACCGCGGCCGGATCGTCCCAAGCCTTGGCGATGAAGTCGGCGTTACCGGTATCTGGAGGGACGATGACGATGTCGTCGCAGGCCGGATCACCCGCTGCCGGGTCGGCGTCCTCGGCCGTCGCCCTGGACGAGGCGCAGTCCTCCACGGTCAGATCCTGGCCGGCCGCCTCGGGCTTCAGCTCGAAGCCGATGTTGGGGTTGACCTCGGTGCCGGGCGGGAAGCCGGCGTCGGAGTCGTACACGAAACGAATTCCCTGCGCGTTCTCGACCACCTCAGGCGGGAAGTCGCCGGAGAACACCTGCGGTCCGGCCAAGTCGACCATGCCAGGGACGTCGACCCACTCGGTCCCGTTCCAGTACTGGACGGTAAGGGTGGCGTCGGCTGGGATCGGTGTCTCGACCACCCCGGTCGGGGCGAAGGAGTCGTACCAGGGGTCACCGTCCAGGTCGGCCGGGTCCTGGACGATGATCTCGTTGGCGTCGGTGGTGGAGTCAGGAAACTCGGTGATGTGCCCACTGAGTTCGACCAGGACACGCTGACCCGGGATCGAGAAGATCTGCTCCGGCAGCACCCTCTTGCCGGTCTCGATGTCCAGCCGCTTGACGATGGTGGTCAGGGTGTCGTTCGCGTCGGCATCACCCTCGTACCCGCCGGCGGCACTGGAGTCGGCCGTGATCGTGTTCGGGTGCTCGACCTCGTCGGCCTCCTGCTCGTCGTCGGCGGTGACGGTGAACGGGATGGACGCCTCGGCCCCGGCCACGATGGGGCCGGTGAAGGTCACGGTGAAGCCGGTCACCGTCCGCCCCGGCGCCGGATCCGGCAACGTGTTCGGCGTGGTTGTCGACTCGGTGACCGGCGACGGCGGATTGGCGTAGGTGTAGGTGACACTTGCTCCGGTGGCACCGGTGGGCCACTGCACGTCACCCCACCCGCTGAAGGTCAGCCCGTTCTCGAACATGTTCGGGTCGCCGCCGGGCTCGGTGATGGTCAGGCTGTCCAACGTGAGGTCGCTGCTGTTGGTGGCGCCGAGGGTGACGGTGCTGGTCGAGCCCGCGGCGATGGTGTTCGGCTCGAAGTCCTTGGTCGCATCGAGGTCGATGTCGCCAGACTGAATCGTGTAGTCGTCGTCGGCGGTGACCGGATCGGAGGTGTCGTCGCCGGCGGTGACGGTGGTGGACACCTCGTTGTTGATCGGCCCCTCGCCGGCGTCGGCGATGTTGTCGCGCTGCTCCAACCCGACGTCGATGCTGCCGGACGCGTCGGGGGCGATGTTCCCGCCGTCGGTGGAGATGAAGTGGACCCGGACGCCCTCGCAGTCGGCCGGGTCGCCGACTTGGTCGGAGAGCGCAGCAGGTGGTGCGCTGGGGGGACCGTTGATCCAGTTGCCGTCGACGTAGCAGTCGACCTGCACTTCCTCGGCCCCGGGTGGGAGGGTGACGGTCAGGTCGCCGGTCAACGCCAAATGCTCGAAGGCGCCGGGGGGACCAGGCGGATCGGTCGGGTCGGTGATGACGATCTCGTCGACCGGCACGCTCGAGGCGTTGCCGCCGCTGAGCGTCATGGTCGTCTCGGTGCCGGGGTTCGCGACCGCGCTGTCGGGGTCAAAAGCCTTGTCCGTGGTGGCGACCAGATCGATCGGAACGTCGGGGATGACGGTGAAGTCGTCGCTCTTCGGATCGGCGTTGTCGGCGCTCGCTGTGGCGATGTTGGTCAGGTCTTGGCCGTTGAGCTCGGGCGGAATGTCTTCGTCGACCACGACCGGGATCTGGATGGTCACCGCGTTTCCCGCCAGCAGACCGGGGACGTCCTCCGGGTCGGTCATGGTGTCGGTGAAGGTGACGGTGACGTCGTTGCCGTCCGCGGTTGGCTCGGCGCTGGCGCCGGCGACCGTGATGTCGCTGGCGTCCTCGTCCAGCGAGAGGCCGGCGGGCAGCGAATCGGTCAGCTTGGCGTTGGTGCAGCCACCGCTACCGGTGTTGGTGCAGGTCAAAGTGATGGTGTAGACGAAGGTCTCGCCCGGCTCGACCTGATGGTCGTCGTCCCAGCCGGTGACGGTCTTGGTCATGGTGGTGAACTCCGCCGGGGTCTCCGCGTACGCGGGCAGAGGCATCGTCGCGGGGCTCAGCAGCAGAGCGAGTCCGAGCAGGGCGACCAGCCAGGACGAGCCACGGTGAGTCCTCACCGACCTCGGACGCAGCGGAGACCGCACGGACGCTCCTCTTCCCGCGAATTAAGACGGCCCCCAGCCTCTCTCAGCAACCCCTCAGTTGGCTAGGGGTTGATCGACATTCGCCGTCGACTTCACCCCTGGGGGATGAGGCCCCCGTATCCCGAAGTGGCGCCGGTTTTAGGGTGTTGGCCGCGGGGGGGCCCCCGCCCCCCCCCCCCCACCCCCCCCAACCCCCAAAAACCCGAGCGACTTGTGCGGAGGCGGCTTGTGTGGAGGCGGCTTGAGTGCGGTGGCGGTTTCTGCGGTGAGGGAGCCAGCCTGCGCGGACTGATCAGCCGAAGCGGCCGCTGATGTAGTCTTCGGTCGCTTTGCGATCGGGGTTGGAGAACACCTTGTCCGTGGTCCCGATCTCGATCAGTCGACCCGGCTTGTCCTGGGCTGACAGGTTGAAGAACGCGGTCATGTCACTCACCCGGGCCGCCTGCTGCATGTTGTGGGTGACGATGACGACGGTGTAGCTCTCCTTCAGCTCACCGATCAGGTCTTCGATGGCCAGCGTGGAGATGGGGTCGAGGGCCGAGCACGGCTCGTCCATCAAGATCACCTCGGGCTGGACCGCGAGCGCGCGGGCGATACAGAGCCGCTGCTGCTGTCCGCCGGAAAGACCGGATGCCGGCCTGTCGAGGCGGTCCTTCACCTCGTGCCACAGGTTGGCCGCCCGCAGTGAGTTCTCCAACAGCTCCTTGCTCTTCGACGTGGAGATCCGCTTGTTGTTCAGTTTCACGCCGGCGAGCACGTTGTCAGCGACCGACATGGTCGGGAACGGATTGGGTCGCTGGAACACCATCCCGACCTGGCGGCGGACCCGAACCGGATCGACGCCGGGGCCGTAGAGATCGTCACCGTCCAACTTCACCGAGCCCTCGACGTAGGCGTTGGGGATCACCTCGTGCATCCGGTTCAACGTACGCAGCATGGTCGACTTCCCGCAGCCGGACGGACCGATGAAAGCCATCACGGTCCGCGGCTCGACGGTCAGACTCACATCCTCGACCGCCTTGAAATCGCCGTAGTACACGTTGAGGTCGGTGACGTCGATTCGCTTGGACATCAGTGGTTGGTTACCTTTCGTCGCACGGACTCTCCTCGCTCAGCGGCCGGACTTCGGGGCGAATCTGGCCGCCACCAGCCGGCCCGCGAGGTTCAAGATCATCACGATCAGGATCAAGGTGAGAGCCCCGGCCCAAGCGCGCTCCAGGTAGGCCGACGCCGGACTGCCCTGGTCGACGTAGGACCGGTAGACGAACACCGGTAGCGTCATCATCGGCCCGCTCAACGGGTTGTTGTTCAAGCTCTGGGTGAAACCGGCCGCGATCAGCAGCGGTGCGGTTTCCCCGATCACCCGGGCCACAGCGAGCATCACCCCGGTGACGATGCCGGCGAGCGCGGTGGGCAGCACGACCTTGAGGACAGTGAGCCACTTCGGCACTCCGAGGGCGTACGCGGCCTCGCGCAGCTCGTTCGGGACGACCCGGAGCAGTTCCTCGGTGGAGCGCACCACCACCGGCATCATCAACACGCTGAGCGCGACGGCCCCAGCCAAACCGGACTCCGTGCCCGGCCCGAAGATCAGCACGAACACCGAGTACGCGAACAGGCCGGCGACGATCGAGGGGATTCCCGTCATCACATCGACGAAAAAGGTGATGGAGCGGGCCAACGGGCCGGTGCCGTACTCGACCAGATAGATCGCCGCCAGGATTCCGATCGGCACCGAGATCACCGTGGCGAGACCAGTCACCCACAAGGTGCCGGTGATCGCGTGCGCAGCGCCACCGCCCTCGCCGACCACACTGCGCATCGAGTAGATGAAGAACTGCAGGTCGAAGCGCTGAGAGCCGTACCGCACCACCGACAGCACCAGCGAGATCAGCGGCAGCAGGGCCAGCACGAACGCGCTGGTCACCACGATGCCGGACAGCCGGTCCTTGGCTCTGCGCCTGCCCTCGACGGCAAGCGAGGCGACCATCATCACGCTGGCGAAGATCAGCGCGCCGGTGAACAAGATGCGGAGGAGGCCCGGTGACCCGACGGCGAGGAAGAAGGTGGCCGAACCCAAGATCGCGACGCTCAGCAGCAACCCGGTGACCCAGGACGGAAGGCGGCCGGAAGTCAGGCTGGCTGACGTGGCCCGGGTCAAGGTGGCCATCAGTTGGCCCCCGAGAACTCTCTGTGCCGGTCGACGATGCCGCGGGCGATCATGTTGACGGCCAAGGTGATCACGAACAGCACCAGCCCAGTGGCGATCAGCTGGTTCACCCCGAGGCCGTACGACTCTGGGAAGCTGAGAACGATGTTGGCCGCGATCGTGCCGGGGTGCTGCGATGTCAGCAGTGCGAACGAGATGACCGCCGACGGGGACAGGACCATGGCGACCACCATCGTCTCGCCGAGCGCTCGCCCAAGACCCAGCATGCTGGCCGAGATGATCCCCGGGCGGGCGAACGGGAGCACCGCGATGGTGATCATCTCCCAACGGGTCGCGCCCAGAGCCAACGCCGCCTCCTCATGCAGCCGTGGGGTCTGCAGGAAGACCTCACGACTGAGTGCGGTCACGATCGGCAGGATCATCACCGCCAGTACCACGGCCACGGTGAGGATCGTGCGTCCAGTGCCCGAGGGTGGGCCGGCGAACAGCGGGATGAAGCCGAGATGTCGGGCCAACCAGACGAAACTCGGCTGCAGGGCCGGTGCCAACACCCCGATGCCCCACAGGCCGTAAACGACCGAGGGGACGGCCGCTAACAAATCGATGACGTACCCGAGGGATGCGGCCAGCCCGCGCGGGGCGTAGTAGGAGATGAACAACGCGACCGAGACGGCGACGGGTACGGCCATGATCAAGGCCAGGACGGCGGTCCAGATGGTGCCGAAGAGGAGTGGGGCGACGAACTGCGGAAATGCGCCGTACGGCAGCTCGTCGGCGGGCGTGGTCAGTGCCGGCATTCCCTGCCACACAAGAAAAGTGGCGACCAGCGCCAGCATGATCAAGATCGCGACCCCGGACCAGGTCGACAGGGCCTGGAAGACCCGATCTCCGAGTCGTCGGACCGTGCCGTGCTGGATGGTGGTTCCCCCTTTGCCGCGGTCGTCCACATCAGAGGCTACGGCGCCGTGGAAGTCAGGCAAGCCTGAGGCCTGGTCGGGTTCCAGCTGGGATCATGTGTTCAGGAGATGGTCGCGGCCGCCGCCACGACCTCCGACGACAGCTTGCCCGGCAGCGGAGCCATGCCCGCG
>JAKDLH010000177.1 GCA_030452945.1 Microlunatus sp.
GCGGGCGCGACCGCCAACAGTAGCAGTCTCCTTGAACTGGGCTCAAATCATCGCGATCATCCGCCGCGCCGACCAGGGCGAGGCTTCCGCCCACCGCCGGCTGACCCGGCGGTGGGCGGAAGCCCTCGATTCGGGTGGAATGATAGGCCCTCGACCATTCCGCTCACCTTGGAGACCCTCGTGACCTCGCTCTCGCCCGGCCGCGGCCGCACCGGCACCCCGCAGCCCGGACGGACCGACCCGGCGGTCATCCGTAATTTCTGCATCATTGCCCACATCGACCACGGCAAGTCGACGCTGGCGGACCGGATGCTGCAGATGACCGGGGTGGTCGACGGGCGTGCGATGCGGGCGCAGTATCTGGACCGGATGGACATCGAACGCGAGCGTGGCATCACGATCAAGTCTCAGGCGGTCCGGATGCCGTGGACCGTCGGTGGCGTGGATTCCCCGACCGTCCACGTGCTGAACATGATCGACACTCCGGGTCACGTCGACTTCACCTACGAGGTGTCGCGGTCGCTGGCGGCCTGTGAGGGCGCGGTCCTGCTGGTCGACGCGGCCCAGGGCATCGAGGCGCAGACCCTGGCCAACCTGTATCTGGCCATCGAGGCGGACCTGCACATCATCCCGGTGCTGAACAAGATCGACCTGCCCGGCGCCCAGCCGGAGAAGTACGCCGCCGAGCTGGCCGGGATCATCGGCTGCGACCCGGCCGAGGTTCTCAGGGTGTCGGCCAAGACCGGGGAGGGCGTGGTCGAGCTGCTCGACCAGATCGCCCGGCAGATCCCCGGCCCGGTCGGGGACCCGGCCAGCCCGGCCCGAGCCCTCATCTTCGACTCCGTCTACGACACGTACCGGGGCGTGGTCACCTATGTCCGGGTGGTCGACGGTGAACTGTCCCACCGCGAACGCGTACTGATGATGTCGACGAAGGCGACCCACGAGACCTTGGAGGTCGGGGTGATCTCGCCCGAGCCGCTGAAGGCGAACGCGCTGGGCGTCGGCGAGGTGGGCTACCTGATCACCGGAGTGAAAGAGGTTCGGCAATCCCGGGTCGGGGACACCATCACGTCCGCGGCCAAGCCCGCTAGGCAGTCCCTCGGCGGCTACCGGCACCCCAACCCGATGGTCTACTCGGGCCTCTTCCCGATCGACGGCGGTGACTACCCCGAGCTCCGCGAGGCGCTGGAGAAGCTGCAGTTGAACGACGCGGCCTTGGTCTATGAGCCGGAGATTTCCGGCGCCCTCGGTTTCGGATTTCGGATCGGCTTCCTCGGGCTGCTGCACATGGAGATCGTGCGCGAGCGGCTGGAGCGTGAGTTCGACCTCGCGCTCATCTCCACCGCGCCCAGCGTGGTCTACCGGGTCCAGATGGAGGATGGTCGCGAACTGAGGGTCACCAACCCGAGCGAATATCCGACCGATGGCAAGATCGCCGCCGTCTTCGAGCCGATGGTCAAGGCGACGATTCTCAGTCCGGCGACCTACATCGGAACCATCCTCGAACTGTGTCAGGCCCGTCGCGGCGTCCAGCGGGGATTGGACTACCTGTCCGAGGACCGGGTGGAGATCCGCTACACGTTGCCGCTGGCCGAGATCGTCTTCGACTTCTTCGACGCCTTGAAGTCACGCACCAAGGGCTACGCCAGTCTGGACTACGAGCCGTCGGGCGAGGAGCAGAGCGACCTGGTCAAGGTGGACATCCTGCTCCAAGGTGAACCGGTCGACGCTTTCTCCTCGATCGTTCACAAGGACAAGGCCTACAGCTACGGGCTGATGATGTCCGGCAAGCTCAAGGACCTGATTCCGCGCCAGCAGTTCGAGGTGCCGATCCAGGCGGCGATCGGCGCTCGGGTGATTGCCCGCGAGACCATTCGGGCCATCCGCAAAGACGTGCTGGCCAAGTGCTATGGCGGTGATATCACCCGCAAGCGCAAGCTGCTGGAAAAGCAGAAGGAGGGCAAGAAGCGGATGAAGATGGTCGGCCGGGTCGAGGTCCCGCAGGAGGCCTTCGTCGCTGCTCTTTCCACCACCGAGCCGACCAAGGCGGACAAGAAGTAGCGGCGAGAGCGGGATCCGGATCCGTCAGCGGACCCCCTCCATCAGCCGGGAGATCGCCTTGCGACCGAGGATCAGGGCTATGCCCATGACGATGGAAGCGCCGCCCAGAAAGGCGAAGTACGGGGATTCGTTGGTCGGATCGTAGAACCGGGCCAGCGAGCCGGCACCGGCTGTACCGACCGCGATGGACAAGAAGAACAGCGCGATCATCTGCGTGTGGAAAGCTCTCGGTGCGAGCTTGGTGGACAACGACTGACCGACCGGCGACAAGAACAGTTCGGCCATGGTGAAGCAGAACAAGATCAGCACGAGCCACAACAGCGGCGTGCTGTCGGGACCTCCGTTGGCGTACGGGAGGAACAGCAGGAAGGCGACGCCCATGATGATCGTCCCGAGCGCGAATTTGATGGGGGTGGTCGGCTGTCGCGGCCCGAGCTTGGTCCACATGGCCGCGAAGACCCCGGCGAAGATGATGATGAAGATCGGGTTGATCGACTGCACCCAGCTCGGCGACATGGTCCAGCCCCCGATGTTCAAGTTCAGTCGTTGGTCGGCATAGACCGCGACCACGGTGAACTGCTGCTGGAACAAGGACCAGAAAATCGCCGAGGCAGCGAACATCGGGATGAAGGACTGCACCCGATGCCGTTCAGCGGTGTCGATGTTCTTGCTGGTCAGCATGATCGCGAACAGGGCGACGGCGGCGGCCAAGGTGATGCCGACGACGATATTGGAAAGCCGGGTCGCGGTGATCACCCCGACCAACGACAAGATGACGATCAATGCGACCACTCCAGCCGCGATCAACCCGTACTTGATCCGGCCGGCCCGGTCGAGCGGATTGGTGACCTCCTTCCCCGCGTCGCCGATGGTGGAGCGTCGCATCAGCAGGTACTGGGTCAGGCCGATCGCCATCCCGACGGCCGCCAAGCCGAACCCCCAGTGAAATCCTCGCCAGCCCCAGAGGGCCCCGGTGAGCAGTGGCCCGACCAGCGCTCCCAGGTTCACGCCCATGTAATAGATCGAGAAGCCGCCGTCCCGCCGTTCGTCGTCGCGGGCGTACATGTCGCCGAGCACCGAACTGGTGGTCGCCTTGAGTGTGCCGGAGCCGACCGCCACGCAAATCAGTCCGATCCCGACCCCGACCAGACCGGGGAAGACGGCCAACGAGATGTGGCCGAACATGATCAGCACCGCGGCGCCGGTCAGCGTCCGCTCGGCGCCGAATAGGCGATCGGCCACCCAGGCGCCGAGGATGGCGCTCAGATAGACCAGTCCGCCGTACGCGCCGACGATCGAGGTGGCTGAGGCCTCCGTCAAGCCCAGCCCACCCTCGGTCACCGAGTAGTAGAGGTAGTAGACCAGGATCGCCTGCATCCCGTAGAAGCTGAAGCGTTCCCACATCTCGACACCGGCGAGATTGGCCAGTCCCCACGGGTGGCCGAAGAAAGTCCGCTGGCGTTCCCCCGACGATCCCGCCTCGGCGGCTGCCTGTTGATCGGTGCTCATGGTGATCTCCTAGCGACTGGTCCTGCGCTCGGGCTGAAACTACGCCTTTCCGGCGGCCGGGTCGAGGAACCCGCGCCGACCGCGCCGCACGTGTTCAGTCGATGCCGGTGGAATGTTCATGGCGGCGCAGCAGTTTGCTCTAACGACATCAACTCCAGGAGGACACCATGCGAGCGGTCCGGATTCACGGCTACGGCGACGCGGAGAACCTCGTAGTGGAGGACGTGACCGAACCGCGTGCCGGTTCCGGGGAGATCCGGATCGCGGTCACCGCCGCCAGTGTGAACCGGATCGACGCGAAGATCTTGCGAGGATCCATGGCCGGCGGTGAGCATCTGGCTGAGCCGACCGGCCTGGGGTTCGACGCCGCCGGCGTGGTCGACGAGATCGGTGCGGGGGTGACCGGGGTCGAGGTCGGCGACGACGTGTTCGGGCTCGGACGCCAGACCCAGGCCGAGTACGCGGTGCTGACCAGTTGGACCGCCAAGCCGGCTTCGGTGGACTGGGCCGTCGCGGGCGCCGCCGGCACGGTGGCCGAGACCGCGATCCGGGTCCTGGACCTGCTCGGGATCGGCACCGGTTCGACCGTGCTGGTCGACGGTGCCTCCGGAGGTGTCGGGTCGGTGACCGTGCAGATCGCCACAGCCCGTGGCGCCACCGTGGTGGCGACGGCGAGCGCGGCCAATCAGGACTACCTGCGGGAGATCGGGGCGATCCCGGTCGTCTACGGCGACGGGATGCCGAAGCGGGTCCGCGACAGCGGGATGGGTGCGCTGGACGGTGTCGTCGACGTCGCCGGCAAGACTTCGATTGAGCACCTCACCGGCCTGGTGGACGATCCGGCCCAGGTGGTTTCGATCGCCAACTTCGGGGCCGAAGAGGCGGGTGCCAGGGTGACCACCGGGGGCGAGGGCGATCCGTTCGCGGCTTTGGCCGAGGCGGCCCGGATGCTGGAGCGAAGTGAGCTGGTGATCAAGGTGCAGACGTTCGATCTCGGCCGGGTTCAAGAGGCGTACGAGATCATCGAGACCGGCCACACCCGGGGCAAGCTGGTGCTGCTTCCCTGACCCCCGATCATCCGCCGCTGATCGATCAGCATCGACGGATGCGGGGTTTGCGCGGCGACGTCTACTCTCATCGCCATGAGTCCTCGGGCGGAGATCGCGATCATCGGCGGGTCGGGGTTCTACAGCTTCCTCGACGATCCCGAGGAGGTCCGGGTCCAGACTCCGTACGGCGATCCCAGCGCCGCCCTGGCCATCGGTCGGCTGGCCGAGCGGGACGTGGCCTTCGTACCCCGGCACGGCGCGCGGCACGAGTTCGCGCCGCATCGAGTCAACTACCGGGCGAACCTGTGGGCGCTGCGCTCGGTCGGGGTCCGTCAGGTGCTGGCGCCCGCAGCCGTCGGCTCGCTGCGTCCTGAGTTCGGCCCCGGCACGGTGGTGGTTCCCGACCAGGTCGTGGCCCGCCCCTGGGGCCGGGCCCACACCGTCTACGACCAGACCGGGCCGGTGGTCCACGTAGCTTTCGCCGACCCTTACTGCCCTCGCGGTCGGCGGGCCGTGGTGGCGGCGCGGGACGACGTGGTTGATGGGGGAACGCTCGTGGTGGTCAACGGCCCGCGCTTCTCCAGCCAGGCGGAGTCGGTCTGGCACGCCTCCCAGGGGTGGTCGCTGGTGGGGATGACCGGACAGCCGGAAGCGGCGATCGCCCGCGAGTTGGCGCTGTGCTACACCAGCGTCGCCCTGGTCACCGACCACGACGCCGGGGTGGAGAGCGGTGAGGCGGTCACGCACGCCGAGGTGCTGGCCATCTTCGGGGCGAACATTGACCGGCTCAAGGAGTTGCTCACGGTGGCGGTGGCCGGGCTACCAGCCGCTGAAGCGGATGAGGACAGCCAGTGTTCCTGCCGTCGGGCGCTGGACGGGATGACCTTGCCGTTCGAGTTGCCCTGAGTTCCGTGCGCTGAGTGGTGCGTCGGTCCCGGCCACGCTCGACGGGGGTTGGAGGCGGTGCCGATTCGTCCCCTACGCTGGAGGCCCGCCTACGCTGGATCATCGTGCCCTCCCCCCTGCCTGCCGGCGATTCCGCGCCCGCGGACGGATCACTGCCGGCGGCGTCGCTGGCGGAGGTGGGGACGCGACCGCTGGGGATCTATCTGCACGTGCCGTTCTGCCGCACGCGTTGCGGCTACTGCGACTTCAACACCTACACCCCGGCTGAGCTGCGGTCAGACGCCGCCCTGACGGCTGGGCGCGAACCGGTCGCGGACCTCAAGGAGACCGGCGATGCCTATCTGAAGGCGGCGCTGACCGAGATCGACCTGGCTGCCACCGTGCTCGGCGGCGAGGCGCCGCCGGTGTCCACGGTGTTCGTCGGCGGGGGCACGCCGACGCTGCTGCCGGCCGAGACGCTGGTCGGACTGCTCCGCCGGATCGAGGACCGGTTTGGACTGGCCGCCGGTGTGGAGGTGACGACTGAGGCCAACCCCGAGTCGGTGTCGCCGGTCTCGCTCGAAACCCTGCGTGCGGGCGGCTTCACCCGGATCTCTTTCGGCATGCAATCAGCCGTCCCCCACGTGCTGGCCACGCTCGATCGCGTCCACGCGCCGGGCCGACCGGTCGCGGCCGTCGCTGAGGCCCGGGCCGCCGGTTTCTCCCAGATCAGCCTGGATCTGATCTACGGCACCCCGGGGGAGTCGCTGGAAGACTGGCGCAGAAGCCTGGAGGTGGCGATGTCCGCCGGGGCGGATCACGTCAGCGCGTACGCACTCGTGGTCGAACCCGGCACCTCCATGGCGGCCCGGGTCCGCCGCGGCGAGCTCCCGCTGCCGGACGACGATGACCAGGCCGACAAGTATCTGCTGGCCGAGGAAATGCTGACCACCGCAGGCTTCCAGGCCTACGAAGTGAGCAACTGGGCCACGCGCCCGGATGCCGTCTGTCGGCACAACCTCGGCTACTGGCGCGGCGACCACTGGTGGGGAATCGGTCCCGGCGCGCACAGCCACGTCGGCGGGACCCGCTGGTGGAACGTCAAGCACCCGGCTGCGTACGCGACCCGGCTGGCGTCCGGGACCTCACCCGCCCAGGCCCGCGAGATCCTCAGCGACGCCGACCGCCAGCTGGAGCAGGTGCTGCTGGAGATCCGGCTGGCCGAAGGTATGCCATTGGATCGGCTGACGAGTCGGGGTCGCCGGCGCGTACCCGATCTAGCTGGCCGAGGACTGATCGTGGCGACGGACGGTCGGCTGCGGCTCACCCTGACCGGGCGACTCCTGGCGGACGGGGTGGTCCGCGAGCTGGTGGACTGACTGAGTCTGTCTGTCTCGGTCTGGGTGTCGCGGCTGATCCCTCGCTCAGTCGGCGGTCTGGTGATCCTGGGTGACGAAGTCGATCAGCTGCTCCACCGGGGTCAGCAGTCCTCGGTCCAGATCC
>JAKDLH010000178.1 GCA_030452945.1 Microlunatus sp.
TTGCTCGGAAAGTAATGGTCGAATGTGCGGGCCGACACGTCAGCAGCTGCCGCGATGTCTTCGGTGCGGACCTGGGCAAATCCGTGCTCGACGGTCAACTGCCAGGCGGCGTGGGCGATGCGCAGGCGGACGTCTCGCTTCTTACGGTCACGCAGTGATTCTCCGCTCAGGTCGAGGGCTGACGTCCGATATTCGGTGAGAGCCCCTCGAAGGTTTTGGCCGCCGGCCGCGCTCGAACGAGGTCAGCGCGCTGGGCCAGGAGTCGCGAGCCGACCAGCCGCCGCCAGCACATCGTCATCGTGGCGGACCGCTGGCAGCCTCGCTGGTTCGGTTCAATGGTCATCCTGAATGAAGCCGATGGTGATTCGCTGAACCGTCGTGTGGCTCAGCCGGTCGTACACGGTCCGGCCACCGGCAGCGAACAGCGACACCAGATAGAGCACTGGGATGGCGTAGGCGACGCCGGTGAGCACCCAGACCCAGATCGGGATCGAACCGGTGCCCCGGCTGCTGGTGGCCACGATGGCGAAGACGGCGGCATGCCCGATCAGCCAGGGAAGCCCGATCTTGACCGCGTTACGCAGCAGCGCCGCGAGGAAGGCCGGACAACCAGTGGGCGACAGTACAACTAGATTGAGGAGGCGCTTACCCGGCGTTGCTGAGACGGCCCGCGACTCAAACCAGGCAGCTGCTGCCACGACTGGGACGACCACAACGACTGCACCGATGAGGTTCAATCCGATCATGCTGGCCGGCTGAATCCAGCCTGCCCGATACGCCGGCACTCCGAGGGAGGCGGTGACCATGGCCCAGGCGAGAATCCAGAGGCAGTCGATCAGCCACGCAGTGATCCTGAATCTCGCTGGTGCAGCCATGGTGGCTAGCGTCGCCCGGTCCTCACCGGCGCACAAGTTGCTCACATGGGGCAGGGGAGTGGCCGCGATCTGCGGCACGACCCACAAGACCGTGAAGCGGATCCCATCGAGTCCGATGCGGCGACTAGTAGCGGCGCCACGGTGTCGGCCAGCGGGCCGAGGGTCGCGCAACTACGGCGAGGTAGCCGACCTGCGGAAAGGTCGCCAAGACTGCGGGCAAGATCAGCGCGAAGCGGCTGCTCCCGGCAGCCCGGGCGGCGGGCTATGCGGGTTCGGATCGCATCTTCCGCCGCTTGGTCGCGCAGGCCAAGCGATCGTGGCGTCAGGGGCAGGCCCGCGCGGGTGGTCGCGGTTCGGCGGGGTGGTCGCCAGCCCGCCGGGGACCAGCGGTTGGAGGGCCGACTTCCCGCACGGCGGGTCTGCCTGGGTTGCGGGTTCGTGGTCAGCGAGGTGTGCGGCCAGTCGAGTTTGCGTCGTCTCGTGCCCGGACGCGGCGAAGCGCCTGTCGAGGAGCTTTCGATCGAAGCCTGTCGCGCCGGGAGTATCTGGATGGCATGGAGTCCGTGCGCCAGCCTCGTGGTCACGCGACTGCTTCGTCATCACGATCATCAATGTCGGGCCGGTCGCCAGCACTTCGGTGTTCGTGGCGCAGTCGGGCGTCAAACCTCCGCTGCGCGATCTGGTACTCATGATCGTTTTTGCGTGGTCGGCCACGTCGACGCTTGCCGGGCACCGGTACGCCTTGGTCGAACAGTTCACCACCCCACACTCCCCACGGCTCTGCACGGCGCAGGGCGCCGGCCAGGCAGTCCGGGCGGTGCCAACACTCCCGGCACAGCTCCTGGGCCCGGGAGAGGTCGTCGGGCGCGTCAGCGAACCATAGGTCGGCGTCATTCTCACGACACGGAACTTCTTTCTCATCGAGCCCTGCGGACACGCTCGCATGTGGGCGGCCGCTGCTCGTGCGTCGCTCGCTCAGAGTTTCCATCTCAACGCCATCTCAAGCGCTCGTTTCGCTGGCCGTTGCGGAGGCAGGGCGAAACGGGGCTGAACGCCGCCGAGCGAGCGTGTGGATCAGTTTTTGCCACCACCACCACCGTTGCGCATCTCGTTCGCAGTCACGGAGATGCTGGGCGGCGAGTGGATCCTGCGCCGTCTCATCACGGAACGCGGCGAAACGCTCGTCAAAGAGCTTCTTGGTCACGTAGTCGTTGCTCATAATGACTTCCGATCGGTCTGACGTGCTGGTCGTGTGTACGGGTCGCGTGGAATGTTGGGGAGGCGGGCCAATGGTCGGATACGGCATCAGTTGGAGCTCATTCCCCAGGTGAAATTGGTAGCCCGCCGCTTAGTGCGGCCCCATGGCAGCCGGAAGGGGTAGCGGCGTCGGTTGAGCCATCGCCCGATCGGGGTGGACCGTACGAGGAGGTGGTAGCTGACGACTAGCGCGGTTCCGACCACCAGCCAGGTCAGCGTGAGCTTGACCATGATCGGCCAGTCCAGCCTGACCAGCAGAATTTCGAAGCCGACCAGCAGCGGCAAGTGAATCAGGTACATCCAGTAGGAGGCGTCGGCCAGATATCGCACCGCTGGCCGCTCGCGGCGTAGGAACCGGGTGCCCAGACCGAGCAGGGCGTAGACCCAGCACCAGGCGGCGACGGCCATCCCCGCGGCAGCCAGCGGTAGTGGAGTGGTCGAGCCGGGGTCGCTGTGGCTAAGACCGATAGCCGACAAGACGACCGCGCCCGTCAGGTGCACGGGCCAGAACCGCGCGATCCGGGTCATGGCGTCGGCACGGGCGTGCAACGCCCAGCCGACCGTGAACGCCCCGAGGTAGGCGGTCACAGGCGGAAGAGAGGGCAGCAAGGTGGCGGGGGCGATGATGCCGCCGAGCACGGTGCCTTGCAGAATCAGCGCTGCCGTGTATGGAACCGCGGCCAGCAGCCCGCCGGCCGGATGGGACAACAGCCCACCGCACCAGGCGGCCAGTTGGCGGCAGCGCTGCGTGCCCAGCAGTAGCACGGCCAATCCGCGGATCGCGAGCATGATCGCCACACATTGCATCAGCACCAGCAGGAACCACAGCTGTCCCGGGTTGATCATCAACAGCGGCGGACCCTGCGGTGGTGGCGGAACAACCAACGGAATGCCGTTGGCTTGGGCGTTGATCACGGCGAGGACTCCGAGCGACAGCACCGCGACCGGCCAGAACACTACGAGCGGCAGCAGGATCCTGATCATCCGGTCGCGGAGGTAGCGGCCGGGTCCGCGGCGCTGCAACGTCAGCCGGCCGAAGTAGCCGGCCAACAGCATGAACAGGGCCATCCGGAACAGGTGGATGACGTACACGGGAACGCCGGCCAGCCAGGTGCTGCGCGTGTCGCTGACCAGCCATGGCAGCCCGGGCAAGAACGGCAGCAGCGAGTGGAGCCCGATCCCGAGCAGTAGGGCCCCAGCGCGCAACGCGTCCAGCCCGTGCACTCGGGTATCGGATCCGAGATCGGGTCGGGAGTCGGTGAGCGAAGCCATAGCCACGACGCTATAAACACATTCTCGGCCCGGAATCGCCCGATCGGTCGTCGGCGCATCGGCTGATCGGTGGATGCGGTGGCCCTGGCCTGCGCGCCGGTCGGGAGGGAGAATCGAAAGCATGGCGGCACTCGGCGACCGCAGCCCTACGGATGAACGCACGGCCACGGCCGCGGAATCCACGATTAGGGACCGGTCCAGGATGCTCGGCCCGCCCGATCCATCGTTGCAGGCGCAGGTCGCGACCACGCCACCATGGCTGCGAATGGCCCCGTTTCCGCTGCTGGTGATCTCGGCGCTGCTGGGCTGGCTGCTGACCCCCGAGTTGCTCCAGCCGGAACGGATGCAACTCTCCTACGCGCCGACGATCATGTTGGCCGTCATCCGGATGCTCGCCGAGGTGGCACACGAGCGGCTCCGGGTGGCCGGACCACTGGTCGTGGCCGGCTATGTCATGCACGCCATCGTTCTGGTGGCGGCGGTGGCGCTGAATCCGTTCGTCTGCATCTACGCCTTTTTCGGCTATCTGGACGCCGATCGGTTCCTGGGTGAGCGGATAGCGCCGGCCGCGGTGGTGATCACCGGTCTCACCTGCGCCTTCGGTCAGTCCGGCGGCCTTCCCGGAGTGACCGCGACCCCGGCCTTGTTCGCCGGCCTGGCTGCGGTGAACGTCGCGCTCGCCTGGACCATGATGCGGATCACGGTGAGTCGGGAGCGGGAGGTGGAGGCCCGAGCGCAAGCGGTCGAGGAGCTGGCCCGGGCTCACCGAGAGAATCTGGCGCTACAGGACCAGCTGTTGCGTCAGGCGCATGAGACCGGCATCGTTGAGGAACGCTCCCGGCTGTCCCGAGAACTGCACGACACCGTCGCCCAAGGGCTGGTGGGG
Source organism: Microlunatus sp. (assembly GCA_030452945.1). Lineage (GTDB taxonomy): Bacteria > Actinomycetota > Actinomycetes > Propionibacteriales > Propionibacteriaceae > Microlunatus. Next base: position 4,291 of record JAKDLH010000178.1, read on the forward strand.
GTGATCCGACAGCTGGAGAACCTGCCGACCGAGGTGGATCCGACGATCCGGCAACGGGTCGAACGGGCCGAGCGGACCGCCCGCGAGTGCCTGACCGAGACCCGCAGAGCGGTCCGGGCGCTCGGACCCCACCAACTCCAAGACGGCGACCTTGTCGACGCCGTCCGGGCCGTGGTCGAGAACTGGTCGCTCAGCAACGACATCACCGCACAGGTCCGCATCGACGGCACCCCATCCGCCGGGCGAGGCGACGACGTCGTCCTCCGAGTGATCCAGGAGGCGCTGTCCAATGTGGCCCGACACGCCGACTGCACCTTGGTCACCGTCACCTTGAGCTGGTTGAGCGAGGAACTGATCGTTGATATCCGCGACAACGGGATCGGCTTCGAGCCCATCGATGTCGTCCGGGGGCGCGGACTGGATGGTATGAGTGAGCGCCTGACCGCAGCCGGCGGCCGGCTGGTGATCGAGAGCCACGCTGACCAAGGCACGACCGTGGCCGCCATTCTCCCCCGTGGCCGCCATGACCTTTAGCCCGGCGACCGAGCCGATTCGGGTAGTCGTGGTCGACGACCACCCGGTGGTGCGGGACGGACTGACCGGCATGTTCGCCGACGAGTCGGACATCACGGTCGTCGGCGAGGCGGGCAGCGGACCGCAGGCACTGGTGGTGATCACACAGTCCGACCCCGACGTGGTGCTGATGGACCTGCGGATGCCCGGTGGGGATGGTGTGCCAGCCATCCGGGAGCTCCGTCGGCACTCACGCCTCCGCCCGCGGGTGCTCGTGCTGACCACCTATGACACCGACCGGGATGTTCGCAGCGCCATCGAGGCTGGTGCCGACGGCTACCTGCTCAAGGACGCCCGCCGCGCCGACCTGATCCACGCCGTGCACGACCTGGCCGCCGGCCGGTCGGTGCTGATGCCCAGCGCGCTCGCCGCCCTCCGAGCCCGTGCCCACGAGACCGCGCTGAGCCCCCGCGAAGCCGACGTGATCCGCTTGGTCGGCCAGGGACTGACCAACAGCGCCATCGCCAACCGGCTGCTGATCAGCGAGTCGACGGTGAAAACGCACCTGCTGCACCTGTACGCCAAGCTCGACGTCACCGACCGCGCCTCCGCCGTCCGGGTCGCCTGGGAACGAGGCCTGGTTTGAAACTTCATCCACGAGATGCTCGATGGCGTGTCGTGTTTCACGCGTTGTCGGACCCCACGCCTCGACCGATGCTTGAAATCCTAGGACCAGGCTCCGCGACCGTCTCCGAGTTATGAGAGCCCACATTCGCCCAATGCTGGGGGAGAACTGGGTGTGATCCACACGTAGCAGAGGACAGCAATCAAGAGAACGATTATAAAATTTACAACCGCGCTAACAGGAGATGTTTGCGGTGCGAACGCCAGAGCAACATTCCCAGCGAAGTGAATGGCTATCGCTGCTAGAACCCCTCCCCTGAGGGTTTCTGATACGAAAAGAAAGATCAAAGATAGTGGAACCAACGTCGCAAAGAACAAAGCTCCCTGAACCGTGACCATACCCATCTTTGATTGTCCTGTGCCGGTCAGAAAGAACAGAGGAACATGCCAGATTGCCCAGCCAACGCCCAGAACCAACGATGTCATCAGGGGTCCGAAACGTGCACGCAGGCGCGGCTGCACGTACCATCGCCAACCGAACTCCTCAGCGAACGGGCCGGCGATGAGATACATCGTGACGAACAGCATCGGACCACCGCCGGCATCGATCGCCGAGGTCGCCCCCGTGGCGATTCGCTCGACGAAACCCTGTGGTTCGACTAGGAAGCTTGTGAGCATCGCGGGGGCCGCTCCGAGGATCAACGCCATCGGCAGCCACACCCAGGGCGCACCCCGCGGGTGTGCACGACCAAGACGACGGCCCCGCACAACCCTGATAACCAATGCAGCAAGTGACGGGCCACTGGCGGCGATCACGAAGATCCAGAGCAGCGGTGACTGCGCAACACTCCCTCCCACAAATCCACAGACAAGCCATAAGCCCCAGCTGATCACCAGACACACAAGCGCGAACTCGACCAGCTGACGACCAAGGCCGACAAAGACACCTGGACTGGCCGGGACTGGAACCCGTCTCGTTGTCGCGTGGCTCATCGTCTCGCCTCGGTCAGCCCGATCACGTACGTCGGGATAATCCGAGGATGAGAACACTCCCTACTGCCAGGTGAACGACGACCAGAGCCGCAAGAACACCATCGAACGCTGCCATGGACACCGGCCCCAACAGTGACAACGCAAGCACCACCCAAGCCGTGATTCGCCAGACCAGCCGGCCGCGGCGGCGGAAGAGTCTTTCGCAGATAGCCAACAGCGCCCATGCTGCACCTCCTGCAAGGAAGGAAACGATGATGAACTGAAACAGGCCGATCGTTTGAGCTGTGAGACCGGAGCCGACCGCCAGGTCGATTCCGATGACGGGGACGAAGATGAGCCAGGCGACGATAGCGACGGCGGTCGCGACAAGTACCGTCCCGGCCCGCCACAACTGGGGGCCGCGCTTGGGCCTGACGCCCGTCGTGATTGTTTGAGACATCCGCTTCCACTTCTCGATTGGGTGCTTCTCGATCCAAATTAGAGGCATGCGCATCGGTGCGGCAGAGCGAGACATCATGAGTTTTACGGGACAAACCTCGATGATTCATGGGGTTCCGAGTGGGCTGATCGGGTCGCTTGTTGATCAT
>JAKDLH010000179.1 GCA_030452945.1 Microlunatus sp.
TCGGCCGGATCCGCGGCCAGCGCGCCCGACTCGTTCTACCGGCCCGACCCACCGTACGGATCGGCTCCGAGTTCCTCGACCCGCACCCAACTGGTGCTGGAGGTCAACGGCGTGCGCCACCCGCTCGAGCCTCCCGGCTTCAACATCGGCCGCGGCACCGACGCGGATCTGCGGATCAACGACCCCGGCATCTCCCGCTTGCACGCTGAGATCCGGGTGCACGAGCATGCCGGCGCGCTCGCCGCCGAGATCCTCGATCTCGGCTCCACCAACGGCATCAGCGTCAACGGTCACAAGGTTCAGCGTGCCCCGCTCGACGCCGGCACCCGGATCGAGATCGGTTCCACGCGGATGCTGGTGCACGCGCCCGCCGGGCGCTGAAGCCGATGTCCGAACTCGCCGTCACCGCCATCAAGGTGCTCTATCTAGCTTTGCTGTGGCTGTTCATCCTGTCGGCGGTCTCGGTGATCCGCAGCGATCTGTTCGGCCGGGCGGTGCCCAACCCGAACCCGGTCGATGAGCCGCAGCCGCTGAAGGAACCGCCGACGCCGAAGAAGTCGCGCCGCACGAAGGGCCAGCCGCACCGGCTGACGATCGTGCAGGGACCGCAGTCCGGTCTGTCAGCCGAACTCGCCGCCGGTGTGGTCCTGATCGGCCGCGGCTCGGACTGCCAGCTCATTCTCGACGACGACTATGTCTCCACCCGACACGCCCGCCTGGTGGCGGCCGAACAGGGGCCCTACGTGGAGGACCTCGGCTCCACCAACGGCACCTACGTCAACGGTCAGCGGATCACCGCGCCCACCAGCGTCTCGCTCGTCGACACCGTACGAATCGGCAAGACGGTCCTGAAGCTGGAGGTGTGAGTTAGTGACCCTCCATCTCCGCGTCGTCAGCCATTCCGAGGTCGGCCTGGTCCGCAAGAACAACCAGGATTCCGGGTACGCCAGCGCCCAGCTGATGGTGGTCGCCGACGGGATGGGCGGCGCCGCAGCCGGCGACCTGGCCTCCGCGGTGGCCATCGAGGTGATCCGGCGGCTCGTCACTGACGACACCGGCCTCACCCAGGACGCCACCGACACCAGGACCGAGACCGACACCAGTACCGAGACCGAGACCGAGACCAACCTCCCGCCGACCGGCTCGGAAAACTTGGAGGACACAGCCCCGTTGGATGTCGCGGCCGAGCCGGGCCTGGCCGGTCGCCCCCCGATGCTCGCCCGGTTCGTCGAATCGATCGCCGAAGCCAACGCCCGGATCGCCGACCTGGTCGCGGCCGACTACAACCTGGAGGGGATGGGGACCACCGTCACGGGGGCGGTCTTCGACGGGCAACGCCTCGGTCTAGCCCACATCGGCGACAGCCGGGCCTACCTGCTGCGCGACGGCACCTTGGAACGGCTCACCCACGACCACAGCTGGGTTCAGTCGCTGGTCGACGACGGGAAAATCTCAGCGGAGGAGGCCGCCTACCACCCGCACCGCTCGCTGCTGCTCAAGGTGCTTAACGGGCAGCCCGCCAACGACCCGGACGTAACCACCGTCGACCTGCGGGTCGGGGACCGGCTGCTGTTTTGCAGCGATGGCCTGTGCGGGCTGGTCGACGACTCGCGCATCGCCGAGCTCGCCGGCCTCGCCGACCTGGACCAGGCAGGGACCGACCTGGTGTCGGAGGCACTGGCTGAAGGCGGAATCGACAACATCACGGTGATCCTGGCCGAGGTTCTCGAAGGTCCAGACGAGGCCGTCGGCGCCGGAGTGGCGGCCGGACCTACCGTGCTCGGTGCGGCGGCCCACCGCGAGATCCCGGTCGTGCCGCGGGCCCCGCACGCGGCGCCTGGACCCGACTCAGAGGACGAGTCGCCGGCCAACGCACGCACTGCCGACCAGCGCGCCGCCCGCGCGGGCCCGGCTCGGCACCCGGCCGACGACGAGTCGCGGTACGCGCCCCGTCCACCGCACCGGCGCCGGTTGGTCCGGACGCTGCTGATCGGCCTGGCCGTCCTGCTGGTCGCCGGCGCCGGGCTCGGCGCCGGCTATGCCTGGACCAGGACCCAGTACTTCGTCGGAGCGGCCGGGGACCAGGTCGCCATCTACCAAGGCCTGCCCGATGGCATTCCGGGTCTGTCGCTGTCTCAGGTGTACGAGGTGCAGCAGCTGCCGGTGGCGACTCTCCCGCCGTACTACCAGGCCCAGGTCGCCGACGGCATCGAGGTGTCCAGCCTGGACGCCGCCCGGATGACCGTCGCCGAGCTGAGCGAGGCGGCCCGGCGCTGCGCCGAGCCGCTGCCCCCGCCGAAATCGTCTCCCACGCCCACATCGACCAGCTCGGCCAGTGCGTCGGCGCGGCCACCCGGCTCGACCCCGGCTGCCTCCGCCAACCCCACGCCGCCGCGCAGGCCAGGCTGCTGAGGATGAGCACCGCGGCGCCGATGATGGTCGTCCCCCGCAAACGCCGGGGCGCTGAGCTCTTCCTGCTGCTGTTCGCGTGGATACTCGTCCTCGGCGCGTACGCCCAGGTCGACCTCAACGTAACCGGCGAGCTGTCGCCTCGTTTTCCGGTGCTGGCCGCCGGCACCGGGATAGCGGTGCTGTTCGCCCACCTCGCCGTCCGGTGGCGCATTCCCTACGCCGATCCGGTGCTGTTGCCCTGTGTGGTGGTGCTCAACGGAATCGGGGTGGCGATGATCCACCGGATCGACCTGGTCAACGATCCACCCCTGGACGGCGCCCGTACCCAGCTCATCTGGACCACGCTCGGTCTCCTCCTGTTCATCGCGGTGGTCGCGGTGCTCCGTGACCACCGGCCGCTGCAGGGCTACACCTACACGCTCGGGCTGGCCGGTCTGGTCCTGTTGCTGCTGCCGCTGGTTCCCGGACTGGGGACGGAGAAGTTCGGCGCCCAGATCTGGATCGAGATCGGCGGCTACAGCTTCCAGCCCGCCGAGGCCGCCAAGGTCGTGCTGGCCATCGCCTTCGCGTCCTATCTGGTGGAGAAGCGGGACGTCCTGGCCCTCGCGGGGTGGCGGGTGCTCGGTCTGGACCTGCCGCGGGCGCGCGACCTCGGACCGATCCTGGGCGTGTGGGTGGTCAGCTTGATGATCCTGGTCTCCCAGCGCGACCTCGGCACTTCGCTGCTCTTCTTCGGCCTGTTCGTGATGATGCTGTACGTGGCCACCGAACGACCCGGCTGGGTAGTGCTGGGCACCGGCCTGTTCGCCGCCGGCGGCTACCTCGCGTTCTTGCTGTTCGACCACGTGAAGATCCGGATCGGCGCCTGGCTGGATCCTTTCGGGGACTTCGAGCGTTACTACCAGGTGATCACCGCCCAGTTCGGCCTGGCCTGGGGCGGGCTGCTGGGCACCGGTCTCGGTGAGGGCCGACCCGGCCTGACCCCGCTGGCCCGCAGCGACTTCATCGCCGCCGCCCTCGGCGAAGAACTTGGCGCTACCGGACTGATGGCCATCATCTTGATCTACGGCCTGATCGTGTTCCGGGGTCTGCGCACCGCGCTGCAGTGCCGCGACCCGTTCGGCAAGCTGCTGGCCGCCGGTCTCGCCTTTGGGCTGGCGCTGCAGGTGTTCACCATCATCGGCGGGGTCACCCGACTGCTCCCGCTGACCGGTCTGACCACCCCGTTCATGTCCCAAGGCGGTTCCTCACTGGTCAGCAACTGGATCGTGATCGGGCTGTTGATGGTGATCTCCCACCACGCCCGCCGACCGATCGCGACCGCGGTCGAACTCGATCCCGACAACCAGACCACCCAGCTGTTGAGCAGGGCGACGTGATCGGGATGACCTCGTGAACAAGCCGATCCGCCGGGTCGCTCTGGTAGCGATGATCATGTTCGCACTGCTGCTCGGCAACGTGACGTACTCGGTCCTGTTCCGGCAGGCGAGCCTGGACGCCAACGCCCAGAACCGGCGCACCCGGGACGCGGAGTTCGCCCAGGACCGCGGCGCGATCTTGGCGGCCGGGAAGGTGCCGATGGCTGAGACGGAGCCCTCCGACGACCGCTTCCGCTTCCAGCGCGTCTATCCCAACGACCAGTTGTACGCCGCGGTGACCGGCTTCTACTCCTACGACCACGGCCGGACCGGGCTGGAGAACAGCTACAACACCGAGCTGGCCGGCACCGACGACTCGCTGTTCGTCAACCGCCTGGTCGACCTGGTCACCAACCGCTCGCCGCAGGGCGCGACCGTACAGACCACGATCGTGCCCCGGGTCCAGCAGGCCGCCACCGATGCGCTCGGCAGCCAGAAGGGAGCGGTGGTGGCTTTGGACCCTCGCACCGGCGCGGTGCTGGCAATGGTGACCAGCCCCAGCTACGACCCCAACCAGGTCGCCGGCCACGACATCGACGAGGCGAACACGGCCTGGACCCGGCTCGCCAAGACGCCCGAGCGACCGCTGTCCAACCGGGCTGCCCGGGAGATCTACCCGCCGGGATCGGTCTTCAAACTGGTGACCGCGGCCGCGGCACTGGAGGACGGGATGTCCCCCGACACCAAGGTGGCCTCGCCGGACCGCCTGAAGCTGCCCAACACCGTGACCTATCTGCCCAACTCCACCGACTGCGGCGGGTCGGAGACCACGCTGTCCAACGCGCTGCGGGTGTCCTGCAACACCGCTTTCGCCAACGTCGGCCTGGAGGTCGGCCAGGATAAGCTCCGCGAGCAGGCCCAGAAGTTCGGCTTCAACGCGCGGCACCTGGCCGACCTGAACGGCGTCGCCAGCCAGTTCCCCGACGACATGGATCGCGCGCAGCTGGCCCTCAGCTCCATTGGCCAGTTCGACGTCGCGGCCAGCCCGCTGCAGATGGCCATGGTGACGGCGGCGATCGCCAACGACGGCGCCCTGATGGACCCGTACGTGGTCGCCAGGGTGCAGCGGCCCGATCTCAAGCCGTTGTCCACCACCAAGCCCGCCAAGCTGAGCCAGGCCATGTCGGCGGCCAACGCCAAGGAGCTGCAGGAGATGATGCGGATCGTGGTGGCCGAGGGCACCGGCAGCAACGCCGCGATCTCCGGCGTGGAGGTGGGCGGCAAGACCGGTACCGCCCAGTCGGACCCCAGCCGGAAGCCGTTCGCCTGGTTTACCTCGTTCGCACCGGTGGAAAATCCCGAGGTCGCGGTCGCGGTAATCGTGGAGGACGCGGACATTCCGCGGCAGGACATCGCCGGCGGCCGACTCGCCGCCCCGATCGCCCGAGCGACGATGCAGGCGGCCCTCTCGTGAGGGGTGTTGAATGGTCGCGCTCCGCACTCAGCCATCCGGAGTGCTCCGTACTCAGCCATCAGGAGTGCTCCGCACTCGGCCGTCAGGAGTGCTCCGCACTCGGCGATCATCTAGCCCCCGGAGTCTCACCGGGTAAGCCAGTGGCAAGGTCTAACCGGGCACGGCCAGACCCTCGGGGCGCAGCGCCGGCCCGGGTGCGGGCACAGAGAGGACTGACCTGATGACGAGCCAGCCCAAGCTGGTCGGTGGACGCTACGAGATGGCAGGCCTGCTCGGCCGCGGCGGCATGGCGGAGGTTCACCGAGCCCTCGACCTGCGGCTGGGTCGACCCGTGGCGGTCAAAGAGCTGCGAGCCGACCTCGCCGGAGATCCCACGTTCCAGGCCCGGTTTCGGCGTGAGGCTCAGTCCGCGGCAGGGCTGAACCACCCGACGATCGTGGCGGTCTACGACACCGGGGAGGAGCCCGACCCGGTGACCGGCACCTCCATCCCCTACATCGTGATGGAACTCGTCGAGGGACAGACCCTGCGGGAGGTGCTCCGGGAAGGGCGCAAACTGCTGCCCGAGCGCGCGCTGGAACTGACCGTCGGAGTGCTGGACGCCCTGGGCTACAGCCACAAGGCCGGCATCGTGCACCGCGACATCAAGCCGGCCAACGTCATGCTCACCCCGACCGGGGCGATCAAGGTGATGGACTTTGGGATCGCCCGAGCGGTCGCTGACACTTCTGCCACCATGACCGCGACGGCGGCCGTGATCGGCACCGCGCAATACCTGTCGCCGGAACAGGCGCGCGGGGAGACCGTGGACGCCCGCAGCGACCTCTACTCCGCCGGCTGTCTGCTGTACGAACTGCTGGTCAGCCGGCCCCCGTTCGTCGGTGACTCCCCGGTCAGCGTGGCCTATCAGCACGTCCGCGAGCAGCCAGTCCCACCGAGTCAGCTCGACCCCGAGATCAGCCCCGACATCGACGCGATCACGCTCAAGGCCCTGGCCAAAGATCCCGCCGACCGCTACCAGTCGGCGCGGGAGATGAAGAACGACATCACCCGAGTGCTGGCCGGCCAACAGGCCACCGCGGTGCTCCCGGCACCGACCGCGGTGCTTGACAGTTCGACCCGGGTGGTCGCGCCAGTCCCGCCCGCGCCGGCGATGGAGGAGGACGACGAGGAGCCGAAGAAGCGCGGCGGTCTGATCGCGCTGATCTCAGTCGTCGCCGTCTTGATCCTGGCTGGCGCGGCCTGGGGGATCTACCGGAGTGCCCAACCAAACCAGCCACCACCGGAGCTGGTGGCCGTACCCAACGTGCTGACGTACAACCAGGACCAGGCGACCGAGCGGCTCACCGGGGTCGGACTCGAGACCAAGGTACGAGAGGTCACCGGTCCGGCCGACACCAAGGGCCAGGTCACCCAGCAGGATCCGATCGCCGACACCCAGGTCGAGGTCGACAGCACGGTGACCATCACCGTCAACCAGGGACCTGAGACCGGGACCATTCCCGATGGTCTGGTCGGTCGGCAGCGGAGTGCGGTCGAGGACCGACTCAACTCTGCCGGATTCGATTCCGTGGACGCCAAAGCAGCCGGCCGGGAGTCCAGCGACGCCAAGGCGGGCCAGGTGGTGGCGGTGAGCCCGAAGGAGGGTTCCACCGTGCCGCTGTCGACCAACGTCACCATCACCTACGCCACCGGCGACTCCACCGTGCCCAACCTGGTCGGCGCCAACCAGGAGCGAGCCGAGAGCGACGCCAAAG
>JAKDLH010000180.1 GCA_030452945.1 Microlunatus sp.
AGCGAAGCAGATACCCAGCAACGCGTACGTGAGGGCCAAGCCGATGATGATGGGCACCGACACGCCGTCGGCGGGCAAGATCGCGGCCCCGATCGCCGCGGCTATCACCAACGCCACGTTGAAGACCATGTCGTAGACGACGAACACCCGGCCCTTCAGCTCGTCGTCGACGTGCGCCTGGACCAGCGTGTCGACGCACAGTTTGATGCTCTGGGCGGTGATGCCGAGCAAGAAGCCTGCCACCAGCAGAGGTACGCGGGCGAAGACCGCGCCCGGCAACACCTGGAAGACCGCAGCAGTGACGAAGCTGGCGACGATGAGCCGACGGACCCCTAACCGGACACTCAGCGGCGGTGTGAGCGCGGCCGCGGCCACGAAGCCGGCGGCGGTGACGACGGCGAGCAGACCGAGATCGGCGAGTGCGGGATTTACCTCGGTCGGGGCGTGGAGGTAGTTGCGGAAGACCAAGATCATCGCCACCGTGACCACCCCGTAGACCACCCGGTGCAGGCCGATGGCCAGCAGCCCGAGCCCGGCGGCCCGGCGGTGCTTGAGGTGAACCAGCGCCTCGACCAGGCCGACGATGATGTCGCGCGGCCGGGCGGCCTCGGGAGCGTCGGGGCCGAGCTCGTGCCGAGGGATCCGCAACGCCAGTCCAGAACTGATCAACCAGCCGGTCGCGGCCAGGCAGAACAGCACCCCGTTGGCCGCGTAGTCCGGCATCCGGGCGCCGAGGACCACGCGGATCGTGGTGCCCAGCGCGACCCCGATCACGGCGCCCAGCGGACCTATGGTCGGCATCACGGAGTTGGCCACCATGTACTCGCTCGGCTCGATCGTGTGCGGTAACGCCGACGACAGGGCGGCGAGCAAGAAGCGGTTCAGGCTCATCGCCAGCAGCACGCCGACGTAGAAGGCGGCCTCGAACCAGCCAGTGCGGATTCCGGTGCCGACCAGCAGGGCCAACCCGACGGCCAGGACCGCCCGGGTCAGGTCCAGCACCACCAAGATCTGTCGCCGCGACCAGCGGTCGAGCACCACGCCGACGAAGGGTCCGAGCACCGAGAACGGAAGCAGGGTGATGGCCAACACGGCGGCCACCGACGCCGCGTCCGGCTGCCGTTGCGGGGAGAACAGCACGTACGAGGCCAGCGCGACCTGGAGGACACCGTCCGCCGTCTGAGTCGCCACGCGGACCGCGAGCAACCGCCGGAACAGCCGGTGACGGAGCAGGTGACGCAGGCTGCGGACGAACTCCACTGATCAGACCCCGGTCGCGGTGTTGATCACTTCTCGGAGCACTTCGTGAGGTACGCGTGGCGCCCAGCGGTCCCGGCCGGTTGGCGGGACGTCGTCGGGTCGGTCTCGGACATCTCTTCCTCAGGAGCGGTCGACACACCAACGGGCGCGTCGATCGTGGGGCAACCCCACGAGTGTAGGTGGCTGCGCTGGTCCGAGCGGGTTGTCTGACCGGGCGGGTTGGTCTTACTGGCCGGGTCGGCTGACTGGTTTGGTTGGTCCGTCCGCAGTACCCTCAACCTCATGTCGCGTGCCGAGGAGGCCGCCCGCCGAGCGGAGTTGGCCGCGGCCTCCGACCGGGCGGAGTCGGTGAAGGCCCAGGTTCTGATCGACGCGTTCCTGGTCGACGTCGCCGCGGCGGGGATCGCTCCCGAGCCGTTGCGGGCCAACCTCTACGACGGGCACACGGTCAAAACCGACAAACGCGGGTGGTATCTCCGCAAGAACCGGTCGGTAGCGATCGGCGCGGACGGTGGCTACTACATCCTCACCGTTCCCGGCGGACTGAAAGAACGTCTGCGCGGAGTCCGGTTGCGTCCGACTCCACCACCGTTGATCGTCGGCAAGGGCGGTCGGGACGGCGAGACCGGTGACCTGACCGAGTTCTTGGCGCGGCGGCTAGCCCAGGGTTGAGACTCGGTGGCGGAGCCGGGCGTACGGCTTCGGGCCGCGGGGGCGGTCGTCCCCCGCAAGAGCTACCCGGTGTACCGGCTGAGTCCGCCTGACCTGCTCGAGGACCGCTCAGACTTCATCCTCGGTGGCGGCTGACTTCTTCACCTTGGTGAACTCCTTGTACTTCTCGACGACCACCTCCGGGTCGCCCCGCATCATCAATGCGCCGTGGTCCAGCCACATGGCGTCGGTACACATCTCCTTGATGCTGTTCAAGCCGTGGCTGACCAGGAACATGGCGCGGGCGGTCGATCGAAGCTCGGCCATCTTCTCGTTGGCCTTGGCCCGGAAGCGCGCGTCTCCGGTGGACAGCGCCTCGTCGACCATCAAGATGTCGGGCTTCATGTGCACGGCCACCGAGAAGGCGACTCGGGCGGACATGCCGGAGGAGTAGGTCCGCATCGGCATGTCGATGAAGTCGCCGATCTCGGTCCAATCGGCCACCTCATCGGCGCGCTCCTCGACGTCTCTGCGAGACAGTCCAGAGGCCAGGCCACCGAGAATGATGTTCTCCCGGCCGGACAGATCCTTGTTGAAACCCACGCCGAGCGCCAGCAGCGTGCTGGCCTTGCCCCAGACCTCGACCGACCCTTCACTGGGCGGCAGGATACCGGCGACGGCCCGCATCAGAGTGGACTTGCCCGCTCCGTTGGCCCCGATAATCCCCATCGCGGTGCCCTCGAAGACGGTGAAGCTGACGTCCCTCAGGGCCCGTACCTCCCGGACCGAGCGCTGCCCCCGGCCGAGTCGGACCAAAGCCTGCCGCAGGGTCGGCTTGCGCTCGAACGTGGTGCGGTAGGTGACGGACAGGTTCTTGACCCTGACCGCCAGTCGCTCGTCAGGTGAGGCGGACAGCGAACTCACGCTCCCGGGAGATGAAGAACAAGAAGCCGACGACGACCGCGGCGATCGCCCACCCGGCGGCGGCCAACCACATCCACAGCGGTGGGAAAACTCCGTCCTGTAGCAGGTGGGAGTAGCCGGTGAGCATCGGATACATCGGATTGAGCTCGACGACGACCCGCAGTCCCCGACTCATCCGGTCCAGCATGACCGGCATCCACAGGATCGGCGAAAGATACAACCACAGGCGCAAGAAGTACGGCAGGAAGCTGGAGGTGTCGCGGAAGTAGACCTGGAGAGTGGCGAAGAACGCCGCCAGACCCATGGCGAACACCACGATGGTCGCCAGGAAGTAGAGCGATAACATCATTCTCGGATGCCAGGGGAGTCCGAAGACGGCATGGAAGATCAGATAAACTGGAATCGTCGGCAGAAACCGCCAGAAGGCGGTCCGGACCGCGGAGAGCGGGATGAGCAGCCGCGGGAAGGCCGTGTTGATCAACAGCCGACCGGAGCCGGTGACCGAGGTCGCGCCGGTGGACGCGGCGGTTTGGAGCATGGTGAAGGCGAACAGCGCCAGGGTCAGGTGGGTGAACAGACCTGCGTCATGTCGTTGCCGGATGATCGTGACCAGCAGGTAGTAGACGCCGGCGAGCAGCAACGGGTTGAGGATCAGCCAGGCTTGACCGAAGAAAGTGGTCACGTTCGCTCCCCGCAGGGTGGCCTTGCTCATCTCCGCGGCGAATTCGCGGCGAGCCCACAGCTCACGGAAGTACGGCACCAGTGGCGGCAGCCCGGCGCGGTGCGGACCGTACCGGTGGTAGACGGGCTCGAACTCCTCGGAGTCGTCGTGACCCACGCGGGCGGTCGCCGTCATGGGCGACGCCGCTCGCGAGCGAGCGAAGCGAATCTTTCCGAGCCCAGAAGTATGGAGCGCGGAGCGCGACCAGGGCACACCGTCATGTCACCTCTTCCTCGCCGGCGCTTCGTCGAGTTGGCGGGTCGCGTCCTCAGGATGGCTGGTTTGGCGCCCGCCGTCCGGTTGGGTCCGCGCGATCGGGCGCACCACAGTCTGCCATGGGAGCGACGGATGGATGCGCCGATCAACCGGTTTGCGCCGTGAGTCCTGGACGGCTGCTGTCTTGATCGCTTCACCCTGGGCGACATCTGTGCCGCTCCTCTGGTCTGCTGTACCTGTTCTGCCATGGGCTCAAAGACCCGGTCTCCAACCACCAAGGAGAGGACCCGACGATGACCTCACCGAACTCGCCATCGTCCTTCCCCGGACGGCCGGCCTCGACGGCGACCCAAGGAGCGCCGGCGCTCCGGTTGGTGCCCCGGGTCGACGCCGACTCCTGAACATCACCGCCGGGCGTCAGCCTCAGGCGGTGGAGTCGGTTGCGAGCCGGGCCCTCAGCCAGGCGATGTCGGCCGCCTGCCCCTCCCGGCCACCCGGTGTCTCGACGACCACCGGCGCCCCGGCCGCGGCCACGACCGCGAGCAGGTCATCGGGGGCGATCTCACCGTCGCCCAGGTTGGCGTGCCGGTCGGCTCCGGAGTCGAAGTCGTCGCGGGAGTCGTTGGCGTGCACCAAGTCGATCCGGCCGGTGATCTGGTGGATCCGCTGCACCACGTCGGCTAGCTCGATCCCACCGGCATGCGCGTGGCAGGTGTCCAGACAGAATCCGACGTCGTCGCTGCCGGCTGCGGAGGTCACGGCGTCCCATAACCGCTCGATCCGCTCCAGCCGGCGCGCCATCGCCTGGCCGCCGCCCGCGGTGTTCTCGATCAGCAGTGGCACCGCCAAATCCAGACCGTCGATGCACTTGCGCCAGTTGTCGAACCCCTTTTCGGGATCGTCACTTTTCAACACGTGACCGCCGTGCACGACCACGCCCGCGGCTCCGATCTCGGCGGCGGCGTTCAGGTACTGCTGGAGGAACTTGCGGCTGGGGATGCGGATCCGGTTGTTGGTGGTCGCCACGTTCAGCACGTACGGCGCGTGCACGTAGAGCGCGATATCGGCATCGATGGCCGCGGCCTTGAGGGCGGCGGCCCCACCCTCGTACGCGAACTCGGGACCCTTCCAGCCTTGCGGGTCGCCCAGGAAGAACTGTGCCAGGTCGGCGCGTCGGGCTCGGGCTTCGGCGATCGGATCCTGCTGCTCTCCGTGGCCGCCGATACGAATGTGGGTACTCACGCTGGCTGAGCCTAGCGACGCCCGTGGTGACCCGGCCCCGGTTGTCGCTCGGGTTTAACGTTCTCGCTCCATCTGCAGGTAGAGCAACAACGTCAAACCCGAGCGACTTCGGTGGCGGCCGGTTCGCTCGCTCACGGCCACGTCTGGTGAAGTCCCGAGACGAATTACCGGTCAGCGTTCGGCGTCGTCTTCGCCGTTTCGGCCCTGCTGCCACCAGTCCCGCATCCGACCGGCGGCCACGTTGCCGACCCCGCCCACGACGGTGCCGACCCCGCCCACCACGGTGCCAACTCGGCCGACCACGCGGAAGAGCGGATCCGAGGACGAGCGGAACGCATTCGCGTACGAGGCCGCGGCCGCTTTGACGTCTTCGCTCATCGGGGCGTCGGCGTCTTCGGAACGGCGCAGGTAGTCCCCGGACAGGATCGCGCGGTACTCCGGACCAGCCGCCCAGGCCTGGAGTTCGGCCGCCCGCAAGGCGGCCAGTGGGTGGGTCTGGGACGTGATCTGCAGGATTCTCAGCAGGCTGTCGCGGACGTCGCCAGTGGAGGAGTACTCCGTCGCCTGGTCGAGGAAACCGGCCACGTCCATCTCGTCCGGGTTCTGGGCGCCGGCCAGAACGGCGTGCACGCGCAAGGCGGCCCGCGGGTCCTGTCCGCAGAGGAGCCCGGCTCGGTCACAGGACAACTCCGATTTGCGGTACCACTCGTTGAGGCCCTGGATGATCGCCCGCAGCCCCCAGTAGCCGATCGGCATCCACTGGATCGAGGTCGCGATGTTGATCAGCTGCAGCAGCATCGTCCGGTAAACCGCGTGGCCGGACAAGACGTGACCGACCTCGTGCCCGATCACGAAGCGGAGGCCTTCGTCGTCGACCAGATCCAACATGGCGGTGCTGATCACCATCAGTGGACGGTCCAGGCCCACCGTCATCGCCGTCGGGAGCGGACTCTGCTGCACGTACAGCTCCGGTACCGGTTGCACGTCCAGGGTGGTCGCGCACTCGCTGACCATCTGATGCAGCAGCGGGTACTGCCGGGGAGAGACCCGGATCGCCGAGGCGAGATAGAGCAGCCGAACGCTGCGTTCACCGATCGCGCCCGAGACGATCTTGAGCACCTGGTCGAACCCGGGGATCGCCCGCAGCGCCACCAGAGCGCCGCGATCGGCCGGGTGTTCGTACGCGCGAGGGCTGATATCGGGGAACCTGATCCGGCCCCCGCCGATCGCCCATCTCGACGACTGGGTCATATCAGCGAATGTATGCCCATCTTCCTATCCGCCTCTCGCGGACTATCCGCCTCTCGCGGTGAGGCTGCGGCGGAAGCTCGGGCCGACCACTGGAACGATCGCTGTTGATCCGAGCGGAGGTTCAGCCGCCCATCCGTTGCAGCATCGGCATCCCGACGGTGAAGTTGTAGATCAGACTCAGCCCGAACAGCACGGCCCCGACGATGATGCCGGCCAGGGCGATGTTGTTTTTGAAACCCGCCGACTTCGACTTGTTGTAGGCGACGATGCTGACCACCATCCCGATCAAGTTGCAGAAGATGGCCAGAACCAAACCGACGATCCCCATCGTGCGGCCCGGATCCTGCGCGGGCGGGCCACCGTACTGCGGCGCTCCGTAGGGATTCCCGCCCGGAGGGGGCGGCGGCTGTTCGTAGGACATATCCTGCTCTCCTTCTGTGGGTCTGCGCGTGGTCGCGTTGGTGGGTCAGCCTAGCGAGGGCGGAGTTCACCCGGCAGGACAAGGCGCGCCGACCACCCGTAGCATCCCGGACATGAACGTGATCTTCGTCGAGCCGGCGTTTCCCGCCAACCAGCGTCAATTCGTCCGGGGGCTGCACGCGGTGGGCGCCACAGTCATCGGCATCGGCGAGCGCCCAGGCGACTGGCTCGACGAGGAGCTGAAGAGCTGGATGCATCACTATCACCAGATCGGTTCGGTCACCGACACTCCGGCG
>JAKDLH010000181.1 GCA_030452945.1 Microlunatus sp.
CACTTCATCGACTCAAATTGAGATCGCTACCTCCGATCTGGAGAACGTTCTATGAAGAGATGAAGAGGGCAGGCGCCTCTGATCGTATGCTCGACCCCGCAACGATGTTGCTTTAACATCATCATAGTTGCTGTTACAGAAACACGCAAGGTCTACGTTCTATTCTTTTCCGCACAGCCCCGGGGGGGCGGCGCGGAGCCCCCACGGTCGACGGCGTCGACGACGTCGGGCGGCCGGTGAGACAAGGAGAGCCATGCCGCCAACAAGAAGCCCCAAGGACGACCGGCCACAAGGGGCGGCAGCCTCCTGTTCAACGGCCTGGCAGTGCTGCAAGCCTTCTCGATCGGGCCGCCCGCCTTGGGCGTGACCCACACCGATCCAGACAACAAGCCGCCCACGCCGCAGATCGGGTACGACAGGTCGCCGCGCAGACGTCGGCACGACTGGGACTCCCGGCCGCCAGGGTAGTCTCCACCCCGCAGGGGTGGCTACGGCTCCTGGCCGCGGACGTATCCGGCGATGATCTCCGCCGGCTGAAGGCCGCGCGCGCCGCCCGGCGCGCGGCACCTCATCTCTACAGCGCACCTACAGCTTTGCGTCCCGGGTCGGCGCCGACCGGCATGGCCTGTCCCGCCGGGCCCGAGGCGCTGTGCCTCACATTCGCGTGCGGGGTTCTGCGTCAGTCGAAGCGCACGGACTTGGGGTCCACGTTGCGGGCACCGAGGATCACCAGGCCTGAGAGGAAGACCGGGATGCACCCCCAGATGAATCCGGCCTGGGTCCATGACCAGCCGGCATTCAGTGAGGCGGTGATCAGGACGCCGCCGATGATGGCCCCGACCTGTCCTGCGGCGTTGATCAGCGAGCCGCCCGTGGCCCGGGTGTGGACCGGGAAGCTTTCGGCATTGAAGAACAGCAGCGCCGAGTACGGACCGATGAGGAAGAACAGGCCGGCGCTGTAGAAGGCGATGATCAGGCCGAAGTCGCCGTTGGGGGCAAGCAGCATGGCGGTAAACGATAGGCCGGACAGGACCCAGCCGATGGCGATGGCGTTGCGGCGCCCGATCTGATCGCCCAACCAGCCGTGGAACAGGTAGCCGACGAAGGCGGTCGCGTTGGAGATGATCAGGATCGTCAGGGCGCTGTTGAAGGTGATGTTCTTGCCGTCTTCTGCGGTCAGCAGCAGGGTGCCAAGCAGCACGAAGGCCAGGACGCCGAGCCAGCTGAGCAGGAAGGCGATGCCGATGAATACCGCGGGGCGTAGGGATTGTCCCTTGAACACTGCCGCCACCGGCGTCGACTGTTCGCTGAGGTCCACCCCGACCTGGCGAGCGAGTTGGTGGGCTTCCTCGGCGCGGCCGGCCTCCAGCAGCTGCCTGGCCGCGTGCCGGGCGGCGAACTGCGGGCTCTCTTTGAGGTAGCGCGCAGTCAGGGCGATGAAGATGGCAGGGAAGACGGCCACGAAGAAGCACAGCTCCCAGCCGCCGATCGGGAAGAGCAGGTAGACCGACACGGCGGCGAGTACCGACCCGATTGGCCATCCGGACTGGACCAGGGAGTAGATGATGCCTCGGCGGCGCGCCTTTGCGGGGTCGGCGCGGGTCTGGGCGAACAGCTCGTTCAGGTAGGTCGCGTTGATGGCCTGTTCGGCGTAGCCGAGCCCGGCGATCGAGCGGACGATCACCAGCAGTACCAGGCCCAGACCCCCGATGCTGCCGGCCACCCAACCGACGAACGGTGTCAGTAGGGAGGCGAACGCGGCCCCGAGCACCGCCAGCACGATGCCCTTCTTGCGGCCGAACGAGTCCACCACAGGCCCGATCCCGAACGCGACGATCGCGGTGCCAGCCGTCACCCAGGTGTTGACGCCGGTCGCGGTGGCAGATGTCCATCCGAGATCCTCGGCGATCTTAGGAAGCAGGTTGCCGAACAACACGAAGTCGTAGACCGCGAACGTCCACGCGAAGAAACAGATCCACAGGGCTCTGTTGACGTCTTTCTCGGTGATCGTGGGGACATCGAGAGCAATAGGCTCTGTTGCTTCCATGGGAGTTGCCCTTTCCCTTGTTTTGGGGTCCTGAGGTCCACGACAGCCGCGTACGCGGCTGTCGTGGAACGCTCGCGCGTCAGGAGCCTGTCGTGGTTCCTGTTGTGGTTCCTGTGGTGGCACCGCTGGTCTGCGGTGCGGGCGTCTCGCGCTGTGATCGCAGCGTCTTGGTTCCCTCGTCGTCGAGGGTCATCGTGGTTGGGTCGATGACCACGCCGTAGTCGGCGGCCCGTTCGATGGTGGTGAACTGGTCCAGGACGTCACTGAGCACCTGCTGCGGGTCGCGGGTGTATGGGTCCCCGTAGCCTCCTCCACTCGGGACGGTGATCTGCAGCGAGTCGCCGGCCTTCAGCTGGCGCGCGGTCACCTTCGCGGGCCAGTTCTGCGCATCGGGGGTGCCGGGGTTACGCACCACCGAGGCGTTCAGGCCCTCTTGGCCACCGAAGATGCCCCACGGGAGGTCGGACTCGTGGCGGTCCGCCTCACAGGTGACGATCGTGTCGACCAGGAAGGTGTTGGTCCGCACGATCCCGATCCCACCGCGGTACTGCCCGGCAGCGGCCGGTTCCTCACGCAGCTCGTACCGGTCGGTCCGCATCGGGAAGCGCCATTCCAGCTCCTCGATCGGGTTGTTGCGCGTGTTCGCGATGAGGTTGTCCACCGAGTCCGGGCCGTCGCTATCGGGTCGGCCGCCGTAGGAGCCCTCGTTGACCTCGAGGTAGACCCAGTACTCACCGATCTTCTCATCCCAACCGGAGTAGGACACGAAGTGGATGTGGGCCGAGTTGCCGGCCGTGATCTTCTCGGGCAGCACCGGAGCCAGCGCCCGCATCGCCAGGTCGACCGCCCGCTGGACCTGCCCGAACCGGGCGAAGCACGCCGCGGGGTAGGTGGGGTTGAAGATGGTGCCCTCCGGAGCGATCACCTTCACCGGCTTGAGCATGCCTTGGTTCTGCGGCACGAAGACGGGGTGGGCGACCTCGTCCAGGAACATCATCCGGGTGATGAAGGTGAACGCGGAGACCGTGGTGCCCTCGAAGGGGCAGTTGTACGCGGTGGGAACCTGGGGGCTGGACCCGGTCAGGTCGTAGGTGATCTCATCTCCCTCGATGATGACCTTAACCTTGATCGGCAGTTTCTGCCCGTAGTTCCTCCCGTCGTCATCGAGGTAGCCGACCTCGGTCTCGTAGACGCCGTCGGGGACCTTGGCGATCTCTTGGCGCAGCATCGTCTCGGAGTAGTTGATCCAGGACTGGCCGGCCTCACGCACCACGTCCAGGCCGTAGCGCTCCACCAGGTCGAGGTAGCGGCTCCTGGCCAGCTGACACGCCGCGATCATCGCCTCCAGGTCGCCGGCGTTGTGCGTGGGCGTCCTGGTGTTGGTCAGGATCTGCTCCAGCAGCCGGTCCTGCCGCACGCCCCTGTCCACGATCTTCAGCGCCCGGAAGATCTGTCCCTCGGCGATGTTGTCGACCAGGTCGACGGCCAGGCCGGGGTACGCCCCCCCGATGTCGAGCAGCTGGCCAGAGGCGCCTGCGAAGCCGATACGTTCACCATCTCGGAAGATCGGGATGATGATCGCCACGTCCGGGGAGTGGGTCGCCCCCAGGTACGGGTCGTTGTGCATGATGATGTCGCCCTCGTTGATGTCCTCACCAAGCGCGGTGATGACACCCTGCACTATCTTCGGCATGGCGCCCATGAACATGGGTGTCGAGTCAGACTCGGCGAGCACGTTGCCCTCAGCGTCGAAGACGCCCGCGCCCAGGTCCTCGGACTCGCGGATGATCGATGAGTAGGACATGCGGAACAAGACCGAGGCCATCTCCTTGGCCATCGAGGACAGCGCCCCACCGATGATGCGCATCAGGATCGGCGTGGACAGCTCGGAGCCGGCGGCTTCCTCCTCATCCACCTTCGGACAGGTGATGACGATGTTGCCGTGAGCGTCGATGGCAGCGACGAAGGCCGGCGGTATGACCACCGTTGTGTCGTACTGCTCGATCACCGCCGGACCCTCGATGCTCTGACCCGCCCCGAGCCGGCTCCGGTCATAGAACGGGGTCGCGAACTGTTCCGGCTTGCCGCCCACGTCGAAGGTGACGTCCTTGGTTGTCACCCGTGCGGCATCTACCGGGTCGCTGCTCTCGGGAACCACCGGCGCCTCAAGCTTGTCCATGACCCCGACCCCGACCACGCGGATGTTCACGATCTCGACCCGCCCGGTCTTGAAACGGTGGCCATACTCCAGCTCATGCGCCGCATGGAAGGCCTCGACAGTCTCGGCCAGCCAGGCCTTCGAGACCTCACCGTCTGGCACCTCGAACCGCACCTCGTAGCCCTGCCCCTCATACCGGCAGTCGGCCAGCCGGGTCAGACGACGACGATCCGCGGGGAGGTTGTCCGCGACCAGCTGACGCTCAGCCTGCTCGATCAGCTCGTCGTAGTGCCCCTGCAACTCCGGGATGTCCACATCCGGGATCGTGTAGCGCGCCGTGGTCACGAACTCGTACTCCTGGTCCGTGGCGATCAGGCCCGTGGCCGCGATGATCCCAGGATGTGCCGGCACCAGTACTCGAGGAACCTCCAACTCGGCGGCGATCTCGCACCCGAACAGAGGGCCCGCGCCGCCGCCGGCGACCAGGACGAAGTCACGTGGGTCGTAGCCGCGGCGCACCGAGTTCAACTCGATGGCCTGGCTCATGCCGAACTTCTGAATCTGCAACGTACCCAGCGCGGCCTCCTCGACCGACATGCCCAGCTGGTCGGCCACCGTCTTCATCGCGACGCGCGCCTTCTCCGCGTCCATCTGCAGGCCGCCGCCGGCCAGCTCCCGGTCGGTCCGCAGCCGGCCCAGCACGACCTGGGCGTCGGTCGAGGTGGGCAGAGTCCCACCGCGGCTGTAACACGCCGGCCCCGGGACCGCCCCGGCAGACTGGGGCCCGACACGAAACACCCCGCCGGGGTCCACGTAGGCGATCGAGCCGCCGCCGGCGCCGATCGTGTCGATATCCACCATGGGCACCATGGCCTGATAGTCACCGACCTTGGTATCAAGCAGGTGACGCATGCGAAGCTCGCCGCCCTGGGCCACCCCGATGTCGGCCGAGGTTCCCCCGATGTCCAACGTGAACACGTTCTCGACGCCGGCGTTCTGGCCCGCCCAGATACCGCCGATGAGGCCGGCCACCGGGCCGGACAGCAGCAGGCTCACCGGCAACTGGCCAGCCACATCCAGCGGCACCATCCCTCCCGAGGAGCGCATCAGCAGCACCTCGCGGGTGTACCCCAACTCCTTGACCTCCGTGGCGAGCCGGTCCAGGTAGCGCGAGACCTTAGGGCCTACGTAGGCGTTCAAGGCGGTGGTGGAGAAGCGTTCGAACTCCCGATACAGCGGCACCACCTCGCTTGAGATCGACAGGTACGCCTCCGGGAACTCCTCCAACACGATCTGCCTGATCCGCTCCTCGTGCACGGGGTTGAGATAGGAATGCAGCAGGCACACCGCGATCGACTCGACGCCGGCCTCGCGCAGCGTGCGCACCCGCTCGCGGACCTCCTCATCATCAAGGGGCACGAGCACATCACCGTTCGGCACGGTGATCCGCTCCTTGACCGTGAGGCGGTGCCGCCGTTTGATCAAAGGATCGATCTGCCACGGCAGCTCCTGCTGGAGCGAGAAGTTGTATGGCTTCTTGTGCCGGGCGATGTGCAGGATGTCACGGAATCCCTCGGTGGTGATCATGCCGACCTCAGCACCGGTGTGGGTCAGCGCGATGTTGGTGGCCACGGTGGTCCCGTGCACGAGCTCGTCGATCTCGCCCAGGGAGACGCCGGCCTTGGCGGTCAGCCGGCGCAGGCCGTCAAGGACCGCACGCGATGGGTCATCGGGGGTAGAGGGGACCTTCTCGATGACGGCTCGCTTGCTCGCGTCGTCCGAGAAGTAGAGATCGGTGAACGTGCCGCCGACGTCGACGCCAATACGCTTCATGAGATTGCCTCTCCATGCAGAGTTCGTGCCATAGGTATGGCCGTGTGCGGGATTGTCAGTTACGTGTGTTCGGGGCAACGGGCTCGTGGTGGATGAAACCGGACCTGATGGTGACGGGGTGGCGATAGATGGCGATGGGTAAGGGAAGGGGGAAGTGGCTCCTGATCGGACGGGAGCGGGCGGAACCCGTTTGCATGTTGCTAACACATCACTGTAGTTGCTGGCACAGCGGCGCACAAGGGGTTGAGGTGATCAACCAGCCAGTGATCGCCCGGGTACCAACCGCACCTGTCGACGGATCCCAGATGCAGCGAGCACACACCACCCTGCCTTGTCGCCAACCAGCCTCAAGCGGTCGCGTGACCCGGCGGATGGTGCTGCGCTGGTGTGTCTGCGGGCATGGCCGAGTCCAGCACGCAGTTCCGGCGCGTCAACAGCCATTGACAGGCCGCTCGCAGTACGCGCCGCGCTCAAACCGCATATCCCCCCGGCACTGTCGTTGCCTCAGTAAAATGATCAACACGCGGGTGTCATCTGGTGCTCAGCGCGAGCCCCTCCGGTTCCACCCGGTATGCGGGACATCCTCCCGATCACGAAGGAGTGCGATGTCATTGAAACCACGCCGGCAGTCAGATCAGCCGCAGGGGGCCGCGGCGTCCCTCTTCAACGGCTTGGCCGTGTTGCAGGCGTTCTCCATCGCCGCACCCGCCCTGGGTGTCACGGAGATCGCCGCCAAGGTCGGCCTCCACAAGAGCACGGTCTCGCGGATCCTGTCCGGACTCGCCGAAGCGAGCTTCGTCGAGCGTGACCCGGCGACCGGTCGCTACCGGCTAGGCCTCGGCGTGATCGCGCTGTCCGGGCCACTGCTGGCGGACCTCGACGTGCGACGGGCGGCGCTGCCCTACCTCGAAGAACTCATGGAGCAGACAT
>JAKDLH010000182.1 GCA_030452945.1 Microlunatus sp.
CTTCAGGTCGGCGTACGAGCCGTCGGAGATGCTGGTCCGGATCCGGTCCACCAGCGACACCACGAACCGTTCGTTGTGGATCGTGCACAGGGTCGCCGCCAGCATCTCCTTGGCCTTGAACAGGTGGTGCAGATAGGCCCGGGTGTAGTGGGCGCAGGTGTAACAGTCGCACTCGCAATCGATCGGCTCGAAGCAGCGCCGCGAGCTGGCGGTGTTGACGTTGAACCGACCGCCGCGGGTGTAGACCGCCGCGTTCCGGGCCACCCGGGACGGGGAGACGCAGTCGAAGGTGTCGGCCCCGTTCTCCACGCAGGTGAACAGGTCGTCGGGCTCGGAGATGCCGAGCATGTGCCGGGGCTTGTCCACCGGCAGTTCCGAGCTCACCCAGCCGGTGATCGTGCCGAGATTCTGCTTCTCCAGCGCGCCACCAATGCCGAAGCCGTCGAAGCGCTGACCGTCCACCACTGAGTCCGCGAGGCCGCGGGCCGCCAGCCGGCGGAGATCCTCGTACTGGGCGCCTTGAACGACCCCGAACAGCGCCTGGTACGGACGCGCCGGCTGGGCGAGGGTCAGCCGCCGGTGTTCGACCAGGCAGCGGATCGCCCACTGGTGGGTCCGCTCAACCGAGCGCTGCTGGTAACCCCGCGTGTTCATCAGGGTGGTCAGCTCGTCGAACGCGAAGATCACGTCGGCCCCGAGCTGGTGTTGTACTCCCATGGAGATTTCGGGAGTGAAACGGTGAGTACCACCGTCAAGGTGGGAGGTGAAAGTGACGCCGTCGTCATCCACCGTGGCCAGCCGGCTCCTGCCCTCGGCGACGATCTCGTCGCTTTCCCGTCCGGCGACGTCCATGGCCAGGACCTTCTTGAACCCGACCCCCAGACTCATCACCTGAAAGCCGCCGCTGTCGGTGTAGGTGGGGCCGGACCAGTTCATGAACCGGCCCAGCCCGCCCGCCTCCTCCACGATGTCGGCCCCCGGCTGGAGATAGAGGTGGTACGCGTTCGCCAGCACGGCCTGGGCGCCGAACTCGGCCACCGTCTCCGGCAGCACGGTCTTCACCGTGGCCTTGGTGCCGACCACCACGAAGGCCGGGGTCTCGATCCGGCCGTGCGGGGTGCTAATCACCCCGGTCCGGCCGAGACCCCCGGCCAGCGAATCTCGCACCTCGAAACCGAAACCGGCTATCGCCGGACCGCTCGTCTGGTGTCCCGCGTTCTCCGCCACCGAGCTCACCGCAGCATCAGTCCCGCGCAGCCGACCAGACCGGCGGTCGAGGTCCGCAGCACGTGCGGGGTCAACCGGATCGGCCGGCCGCCGGCGGCGGTCAGAGTGGCCAGCTCGGTCGGGGAGATCCCACCCTCGGGACCGACCACCAGCAGCACCACCCCCGAGGTCGGCAGCTCTACCGCGTCCAGATCCAGTACGGCGTCGGAGTGCAGCAGCAGGGAGAGCTCAGCGGCGGCCACCCGGATGGCCAGTGACGCCGTGTCCACCGGATCGGTCACCGTGGGCGTCCACAGCCGTCGAGACTGCTTGGCCGCCTCCTGCGCGGTGCGCTGCCATCGAGCCATCCCTTTGCTCGCGCGCTCTCCAGACCACTTCACGATCGACCGCTCAGCCTGCCAGGGGACGATCTCGGTGACCCCGACCTCGGTCAGCAACTCGACCGCCAGCTCACCTCGGTCACCCTTGGCCAGCGCCTGCACCACCACATACGACAGGGCCGGCGGTTGCTCAACCACCCGCTCGCTGACCTCGACGCTCAGGCCGGTCTTGTCGGCATGCACCACCGAGCCGGCGACCCCGCGGCCGACCCCGTCGCTCAGCAGCACCGGCTCGCCGACCCGGATCCGGCGGACCACCGAGGCGTGGCGCCCCTCCGGTCCGTCCAGGCGGATCGTCGACCCGCTGCTCGGCAGCGGATCGGGCAACGCGGCGTGGAAGACCGGCCGGCTGCTCACTGGCCGGCTGCTCACTGGCCGGCTGCTCACTGGCCGGCTGCTCACTGACCGGCGAACGCGTCCCGCAACCGACCGAAGAAACCAGAGCCGTGCTTCTGCACCGAACCGTTGACCGAGGTCTCCTCCCGCACCTCGGCAAGCTGGCGCAGCAGTTCCCGCTGCTCGGAGTCCAGCTTCGTCGGGGTCTGCACCAGCAACGTGACCCCCAACTGGCCCCGGCCAGCTGATCTCAGCCGCGGCACGCCCTTGCCGTCCAGTGCCACTCGGGTGCCGGACTGCGTACCGGGCGGGATCGTCACGGTGGCCGAGATGGCGTCAGCGTCGGCGTCGGCCAGATCGGCCTCAAGGGTGGCGATCCGCACCTCGGTGCCGAGCGCCGCCGCGGTCATCGGGATCTTCAGCACCATCTCGAGGTTGTCCCCGTCCCGGCGGAACACCTCGTGCGGCTCGACCTCCAGCTCCACGTACAGGTCCCCTGCCGGGCCACCGCCCGGACCGACCTCACCGTGAGCGGCCAGGTGGATACGGTTGCCGGTGCTCACCCCGGCCGGGATCTTGACGTTGATGGTGCGGTTCGACCGCACTCGTCCGTCACCGGCACACTCCACGCACGGGTCGGGGATGACCGTTCCGTAGCCGCGACAGGTCGGACACGGACTGGTGGTGCGGATGTCGCCGATGAAGGACCGCTGCACGTGAGTGACCTCGCCCTGCCCGTGACAGGTGGCGCAGGTGACCGGTTTGGACCCTTCGTTGGCACCCGAGCCGTTGCACCGCGGGCACAGGACGGCGGTATCGACCCGCAGCGGCTTCGTGGTGCCGAACGCCGCCTCGGCCAGGTCGAGGTCCAGCCGGACCAGGGCATCCTGCCCGCGCCGGGTCCGCGAACGCGGCCCGCGCGACGTCTGCTGCCCGAACATCGCGTCCACCAGATTGGTGAAGTCGAAGCCGCCGGCTCCGAACCCGCCGTTGAACCCGCCGCCCATGCCACCGCCGAGCGGATCGCCGCCCCGGTCGTACAGGTCACGCTTCTTGGGGTCGCCCAGCACTTCGTACGCCTCCGCGACCTTCTTGAACTTCTCACTCGCGTCGGCTTCGTTCGCCACATCGGGGTGCAGCTTCATGGCCAGTTGCCGGTAGGCCTTCTTGATCTGCTCCGGGGACGCGTCGCGCGCCACGCCGAGGGTCTCGTAGTAGTCGGTGCTCATCGTGTCCATGTTCTCAGTTCGGGATTCTCTGGTCGGGTTCTGGAGTCGAATTGTGGGTCGGGGTCAGGTCTGCGGTTCAGCCCTCGGCCAGGAAGCGGCCGACGTAGCGGGCGACGGCTCGCACCGAGGCCATGGTCGAGGGATAGTCCATCCGGGTGGGGCCGACGATGCCGAGGGTCGCCCAACTGTCCAGCGCGGTGCCGTAGCCGCTGGCCACCAGCGAGGTCGCCTGCAGCTCCTCGTACGGGTTCTCCCGGCCGATCCGCACAGTGACGGAATCGGTGGAGGTCGCCTCGCCGAGAAGCTTCAGCAGCACCACCTGCTCCTCCAGCGCCTCCAGCACCGGTCGTACGTTGGTCTCGAACTCGTCCCCGAAACGGGTCAGGTTGGGCATCCCGCCGACCACCACCCGGCTAGCGGTGTCGTCGCCGAGCATGTCGAGCAGGGTCGCGATGCTCGCCTGCCCGACGGCGGCGAGAGCCGTAGGCAGCTCACTGACGAGGCTGGCCAACCGGGCGGCCGCCAGCGACGACAGCTGGCCGACAGCGGCGGCGTTGAGGACCGCCCGCAACTGAGACAACTCGTCAGCGGTGTGCTCGGTCTCCAACACCCGCTGCTCGATCCGTCCGGTGGAGGTGATCAAGATCACCAGCACCCGGTGACTGGACAAGGAGACGACCTCGATGTGGCGCACGGTCGCGCTGCTGAGCGTCGGATACTGCACGATCGCGACCTGCTGGGTGACCTGGGCGAGCAACCGAACGGTGCGGAACAAGATGTCGTCCAGGTCAACCGCGCCAGAGAGGAACGCGTGGATGGCACGCTGCTCAGCCGCCGACAGCGGCTTCAGCGAACCCAGCCGATCCACGAACAGCCGATAGCCCTTGTCGGTGGGGATCCGGCCCGCACTGGTGTGCGGCTGGGTGATGTAGCCCTCCTCCTCCAACGCCGCCATGTCGTTGCGTACGGTGGCCGGGGAGACCCCAAGATTGTGGCGTTCCACCAACGCCTTGGAGCCGACGGGCTCTTGGCTGGAGACGTAATCGGTGACGATCGCGCGCAGCACCTGCAGCTTGCGTTCGTCCACGTCCTCTCCCTCCCGATCAGGGCCCTCCGTCGCTTCGACCTCCGTGGTCACCGCCTTTGGCACTCGAACAGACCGAGTGCCAGTCTAGTCACATGAGCCAGCGACCGAACCCGTTCACCGCGGTAGCCGAGCACGTCTACACCTGCGAACTCGACTTCGAGGACGCCGAGGCCGGTGCGACCGGATCGGTCACCGTCGGGCTGGTGGTCGGCACCGAGCGCGCACTGCTGGTCGACAGCGGAGCCACTCCCGAGCAGGGTCGTCTGCTGCGGCAGGCGGCGGCCGAGGTCGCGGAGCGCCCGGTCGAGGCGCGTGATTCGTTGGCAGTGGTGTTGACCCACTGGCATCTCGACCACACTTTCGGACTGGCCGGCGTGGACGCCACGGTAGCGGTGGCGCACGAGTCCGTACGGGCGCGGTTGGCCGGCCCGAAGGCCGCGGCCGAGGCGGCCCGCTGGGGGATCGATCCGGCCGAGGTGGCTCTGCCGACCCGCGACCTGGCCGTCGCCTGGACCATCGACCTGGGCGGCGGTGTCCGGGTCGAAGCCGTCCACCTGGGCCGCGGCCACACCGAGGGCGATCTGCTCGTCGTGGTGCCGGGATCGGACGTGGTGTTCGCCGGCGACCTGATCGAGTCCGCCGGACCGCCGTCGTACGGACCGGACTCCTTCCCGCACGAGTGGCCGTCCACCCTGGACGGTCTGGTCGGGCTGATGACCGACGCCACGCTGGCCGTTCCCGGCCACGGCGCACCGGTGAAACGCGAGTTCGTGTTGGAACAGTTAGGTCGGGTGGCGGCGGTCTCCGGCGAGATCAGCCGGCTGGCCGGGCTGGGAGTGGATCCAGGCGACGCGGAGGAACGGGCCGACTGGGCGTTCCCGTTCGCTTGCATCCGTCCCGGATTGGCCGCGGGTTTCGCCCAAGCCCGGGGATCCGGACGGCGCAGTCTCCCGCTCGCCTGACGACACACTCTGGGCGGATCTCGTGCCCATGCGCGACTCGTCCGTTGGCCGCTCGGCTGATCCCGCAACCTCAGCGCTGATCAGGCCAAGGCGCGGTCAGGTCCGAGGAGATGGCATCGCAGAGCGCGCGCACCTGGACCAGCAGGTCTTCGGCGGACTCGGCGGCGAGCAGACCGACCTGGTCGAGCGGTCCGATCGGGGCGACTCCCGCGAGTTGCCACGCGGCGGCCACCGGATCGTGTTCGACCGCGATGTCGGCGGGCCAGGTGTGGTCGGAGAACTCGCTGGCGACCGCGAGGCTGCGCCGAACCGATCGCTCGGTCTCGGTCAACAGCGAGGTCCAGCGGTCCTGCCAGACCAACTCCGGAACCGGCTCGACCTCGGCCTGCGGATGCGGCTCGTCCGCCAACCACTGCACGACCCGGAACCGGGTCCGGCCTTCAGCCAGCAGGCCGATGAAGCCGTCCTGCGTCCCGAGCGTGGTGATCTCCGCGACGGTACCAATCGTGAATCGCTGCTCCCCGCCGCCCACCTCCTGACCGCGCTCGATCAAGACCACGCCGAACCGGGCGTCGTCGCCCTGCAGCAACGTGCTCAGCATCACCAGGTAGCGCTGTTCGAAGACCCGTAGGCGCAGCGGCATGTGAGGAAAGAGCACGGAGCCCAGCGGGAACATCGGCAGGATCGCCATGGAGCCATCGAACCCGACGTCATTGCGTGCGCGCCGTCCGGGTCCTCTGGCCACCCAGCTGGGACAGCGAAGCTGCTCGGGCTGGTCGGATCTGCTCGATCTGCAGGCGGTGCAGATCCGACAAACCCGAGCGGATCTGAGACCGGGACGTACTGGTCTAGTCTGCGACGGTGCCACCACTGAATCGACCCGTCGGACCGGACCGCTACGGGACCGACGTCCTGGCTCCCGGCTGGCAGCAGAAACCCAAGAAGGTGGTCCCCGAAATCTCGCTGGAACGCGGCCTGGTCCTGGAGGACGCCCGGACCGGATTCTGCGGGGCGGTGACCCGTTGGGAGAACGGGCTGGTCGTGCTGGAGGGTCGTGGCGCCAAGCGCCGCAGCTTTCCGATCGGACCCGGTCTGCTGCTCGAGGGCAAGCCGGTGGTGGTGAAGCTCCCGGCTCGAGTGTCGGCGCGGGCGACGGGCATCGGACCGGGCCGGACCGCGTCGGGCCGAACCGCGTCCGGCTCGATCGCCGGACCGAAGGAACGAGCCAAGGTGGCGTTGCCGAGCCGCATCTACGTTGAGGGCCGGCACGACGCCGAGCTGGTGGAAAAGATCTGGGGGGACGACCTGCGGCACTGCGGGGTCGTGGTCGAGTTCATGGACGGCATTGACGACCTGGCCGACATCGTGGCCGAGTTCGCTCCCGAGCAGGGACGCCGCCTCGGGGTGCTCGCCGACCACCTCGTGCCGGGCAGCAAGGAATCGCGGATCGCCGCTTCGGTGACGCGCGGCCGGTACGCCGACGTCGTTTTGGTCACGGGTCATCCCTTCGTCGACATCTGGCAAGCGGTCAAGCCGGCCAAACTGGGCTTGAGTGCCTGGCCGACCGTGCCACGCGGTACCGACATCAAGTACGGCACCTGCGCCGCCCTGGGCTGGCCCCATCGCGACCAGACCGACATCGCCCACGCCTGGCAACGGATCCTGGCGGACGGGGTGGTCCGCGAGCTGGTGGACTGACTGAGTCTGTCTGTCTC
>JAKDLH010000183.1 GCA_030452945.1 Microlunatus sp.
GCGCAACGTCGACTGGCGGGTGGTCACCCGGATCGCCGGCCCGGGTGCGATCGGCGCGTTCGTGGGGGCGACGGTGTTGTCGGGCTTGTCGACGGTGGCGGCCCGGCCGATCATGGCGACCATCTTGGCGCTGCTCGGGGCCTACGTGCTGGCCAGGTTCGTGGTCGGGTTCGCGCCGCCGAAGTTGAAGAGGCAGCTGTCGATCAGGTTCTTGGCGCCGTTGGGACTGTTTGCCGGGTTCGTTGACGCCACGGGTGGCGGGGGCTGGGGTCCAGTCGCGACCCCGGCCTTGCTGGCCGACGGTCGGCTGCAGCCGCGGAAGGTGATCGGGTCGATCGACACCAGCGAGTTCGCAGTGAGCCTGGCGGCCAGTCTCGGCTTCCTGGTCGGGCTCGGGGTGGCCGGCATCAACTGGGGTTTCGCACTGGCCCTGCTGGCCGGCGGTCTGGTCGCTGCCCCGCTGGCGGCGCTGCTGGTCCGGTATGCCCCTACCCACCTGCTCGGAGTGGCCATCGGCGGTCTGATCGTGTTGACCAACACCCGCACCCTGCTCACCGGCTTCGAGGTGGCTGGTCCGTCTCGCTGGTGGGTCTACGGTGCGATTCTCCTCGTCACCGTCAGCGGGCTCTACGTCGCCGGCGCTCGCGCCCGAAACCGGGCCGAGTCGACCTCCGACGCTCAGACGGAGACGACCCTCCACGCTTGACGGTGCGATGGGCTTGACAGTGCGATGGGCCTGATGGCGCGGTGGGATGAGCGATGGCCGGCCCCCGCTCCGGTGGTGCTGACGGACCCTACTGCCGATTCGTGGCCGGGTGGTCAAGATTCGTGGTGGCGACGAGGCGCGGAACCCTGCTTTCCGACCAGGTGGTCAAAACTCGCGGTGCACCGGCGCGCACAGCCCATGGCGACGGAGCGCGGGGTCGAACTCGATGTTTCGGCCGGAATCAGCGGGGCCGCGGCTCCAGCCGGGCGAGCTGGGTGACGTGGCCTGGTTCGAGTTCCGCCAGTCTGGAGACGCCGAGCAGCCGCATGGTCCGTTCGATCTCGCTGCGCAGGATGTCGATCATCCGGTCCACGCCTGCCCGGCCGCCGGCCATCAGCCCGTACAGATAGGCCCGTCCCACCAACGTGAACCTCGCGCCCAGCGCTACCGCGGCGACGATGTCGGCACCGGACATGATGCCGGTGTCCAGATGGATCTCCAGGTCGTCACCGACCTCGCGGACGACCTCGGGCAGCAGATGGAAGGGGATCGGGGCGCGGTCCAGTTGGCGGCCGCCGTGGTTGGATACGACGATGCCGTCCACCCCGAGGTCGGCCAGCCGCCGGGCGTCGGCGACACTCTGCACCCCCTTGACGACCAGCTTCCCGTCCCACTGCTGCTTGATCCACCCCAGATCCTCGAACTCGACCGTCGGGTCGAACATGGTGTCGATCAGCTCGGATACCGTGCCGCCCCAGCGGTCGAGGCTGGCGAAGGCCAGCGGCTCAGTGGTCAGGAAGTTGATCCACCAAGCCGGCCGCGGGATCGCGTTGATCACCGTGCCAGGGGTCAGCGCCGGTGGGATGGACATGCCGTTGCGCTTGTCTCGCAGCCGGGCGCCGGAGACCGGCACGTCGACGGTGACCAGCAGGGTGTCGAAGCCCGCGCGGGCCGCCCGGTCCACTAGGGCCATCGAGCGGTCCCGGTCCTTCCACAGATAGAGCTGGAACCAGTTCCGGCCGTACGGGTTGGCCGCCTGAACGTCTTCGATCGACGTGGTGCCCATGGTGGAGAGGGCGAACGGGATCCCGGCCGCCCCCGCCGCGCCGGCTCCGGCCCGCTCGCCCTCGGTCTGCATCATCCGGGTGAAGCCGGTGGGCGCGATGCCGAAGGGCAGGGCCACCTGAGCGCCGAGCACCTCGCGCGAGGTGTCGACCTGCGAGACGTTCCGCAGGATCGAGGGGTGGAACTCGATGTCCTCGAACGCCTGCCGCGCCCGGGCTATCGAGATCTCCCCCTCGGCGGCCCCTTCGGTGTAGTCGAACGCCGCCTTCGGCGTCCGCCGCCGGGCGATCGAGCGCAGGTCGGCGATCGTGAGCGCTTTAGCCAGCCGGCGCTTCTTGTTGCTCAGCTGCGGCTTCTCGAACCGCAACAGCGGCGCCAGTTCGCGGGGCTTGGGCAGATGTCGGTCGACCATGTCAGCTCTCCTTCGAGTCGAGCGCTAGAGCAGCGGGCGAAGTGGACTCAGCACAGTCTCGGAGAACTTGGCCATCGCGTGCCGGCCCTTCCACTCCTGCTCGGTCAGCTCCACGGTGTTGGAGGTGTCGATCGCGAAGATCTCCTCCATCTGCCGGGCGACATCGGGATCGAACACCTCGATGTTGATCTCGTAGTTGCCGAGCAGACTCAGCCGGTCGATATTGGCCGTGCCGATAGTCGACCACTGACCGTCGATGGTCGCCGTCTTCGCGTGCACCATGGCTCCCTGATAGAGGAACAGCCGGACTCCGCTGCGCAGTAGCTGACTGTAGAACCCGCGCGACAGCCAGTCGGCGACGATGTGGTTCGACTCGGCCGGCACGATGATCCGCACGTCGACCTGGCGGCGGGCGGCCCGCATCAGCGCGGTCAGCATGTCGGAGTCGGGGATCAGGTACGCGTGCGTCAGGTAGATGTGACGAGCGGCGCGGTCGATGGCGTCCAGATACATGTTGCGGATCGGATAGACCAGCAGCCGAGGCAGGTTGCGGTGCACGCGGATGCCGGATTGCCAGTGGTCACTGCCGAAATCGGCCAGGGCCGGGCGTCCCGGCCCGGTGAACAGGTTCCAGTAGTCGATGAAGGCGTTCCGCATGTCCCAGACGATGTCGCCGGTCAACCGGGCGTGGGTGTCGCGCCAGTCGGTGGCGTAGAGCGACCCGATGTTGTAACCGCCCACGAAGGCGGCGTCGTGATCGACCACCAGGATCTTGCGGTGGTCACGACCGGAGTTGCGGATGAACCGGAAACCACTGGCCACGACCGGGTGCCGCCGTACCTTGATGGTGGGCGGCAAGTCGAAGAAGGCCCGCGGCACGACGAGGTTGGCGAAAGCGTCGTAGGCTACGTACACCTGCACCCCACGGTCGGCGGCCTCGATCAGAGCGCGCTTGAAAGACTGTCCGATCCCGTCGCTCTTCCAGATGAACGTCTCGAAGTAGATCTCGTCCTTCGCCTGGCGGATCGCTCCCAGCATGTCGTAGTAGAGGTCCTCGCCGTAGGTGTAGACGGTGACCTCCGATCCACCGGCGGTCACCGACCGCGGTGGTAGCCGGGGGAAGACCGCCGGGACGCGGTGCCGCTTGCGACGCTGATCGATCGCCATCAAGGTGAGCAGCGTCGCGCCCTGGACGGCGGCAGCAGCGAGCACCACCTGCTTGATCACCGTCGTCACCTTGATCCGCCGCCACCGCATAGCAAGAAGCTTAGGAGCCGCGCCGGACAGCGCGTCACCGATCAGCACGAAGCCTCGGATCGGCGTCGGAGTCACAGATGGCCATTATGGTTGGGACCGAGATGTCTGCCGCACCTGATCCTGACCGCACCGCCGCCGATCACGCCGGCGGTGGCCGTAGCGCCGCACCGGTCGACGAGTTGGCCTGGGAGGCCCTGTTGAGCGCAGACAGCGCGTTGAACACAGACAGCGCGTTGAGCGCAGACAGCGCGTCGGTCGGGTCCCGGGCCGGGGCCGAACCCCGCCGGCGCCGACGAGCGGAGCAGGGCAGAGCCGACCTCCTGGACGGGCTGAACCCGTCGCAACGGGAGGCGGTGGTCCACCAGGGGGCGCCGGTTCTGGTGGTCGCCGGTGCCGGGTCGGGCAAGACCCGGGTGCTGACCCGGCGGATCGCCTACCTGGTGAATGAGCGCAAGGCGCATCCCGGGTCGGTCTTGGCTATCACCTTCACCAACAAGGCGGCGGCGGAGATGCGGCACCGGGTGAGTGAGCTGATCGGCAACCGGGCCAAGCTGATGTGGATATCGACGTTCCATTCCGCCTGTGTCCGGATCCTGCGGAGCGAGATCGCCCGCTTCGGCCTGTCGCGGACGTTCTCGATCTACGACGACGCCGACGCCAAGCGGCTGATGCAGTTGGTGCTCGCCGACGCCGAGCTTGATCCGAAACGGTACCCGGTGCGGGCGGTGCTGACCTGGGTCTCGGGCTGCAAGAACGAGCTCGTGGACCACGAGACCGCGGCGAGCCAAGCCGAGACCCAGATCGATCGGGACAACGCGGCCGCGTACGCGGAGTACCAGCGGCGGCTGGCGGCGGCCAACGCCTTGGATTTCGACGACATCATCATGACCACGGTGCATCTGCTGCAGGCGTTCCCGGAGTTGCGGGAGCAGTACCGGCGGCGGTTCCGGCACGTGCTGGTCGATGAGTACCAAGACACCAACCACGCCCAGTACGTGTTGATCCGCGAGCTGTGCTCCGCTGATCTGGAGCCGGCAGCGGACCAGGTCACTACCGATCCGCCGGAGCTGATGGTGGTCGGCGACTCCGATCAGTCCATCTACGCGTTCCGTGGGGCCACCATCCGCAACATCCTCGACTTCGAGTCCGACTTCGCCGGAGCGAGGACGATCCTGCTGGAGCAGAACTACCGCTCCACCCAGACCATTCTCAACGCGGCCAACGCGGTCATCGGACAGAACGAGGGCCGCACCCCCAAACGGCTGTGGTCGGACGCGGGCGACGGACCGCTGATCACCGGATACGTCTCCGACACCGAGCACGACGAGGCCCAGTTCGTGGCCAGTGAGATCGACAAGCTCCGCGACACGAGCGGCCTCCGCTACAGCGACGTGGCGGTCTTCTACCGCACCAACGCGCAGTCGCGCGCCTTCGAGGAGGTGTTCATCCGGGTCGGCATGCCCTACAAGGTGGTCGGCGGGGTGCGCTTCTATGAACGTCGCGAGGTGCGCGACGCGATCGCCTATCTACGGGCCATCGCCAACCGTGCCGACGACGTGTCCCTACGCCGGATCCTCAACGTGCCTAAGCGGGGGATCGGCGACAAGGCTGAGGGTGCGGTCGCCGAGTTCGCCACCCGAGAACGGATCAGCTTCGGCGACGCTGTGCGCCGAACCGAGGAGATCGACGGTCTGGCCCGCCGATCGGCGCGGTTGATCACCGAGTTCGCCGACCTGATGGATGCTCACGAGGCGATGGTCGCGGCCGGCGAGTCGGCCGACACGATCATGGTCAGCGTGCTGGAAAGGTCGGGCTATCTGG
The DNA here is from genome assembly GCA_030452945.1 of Microlunatus sp. Taxonomy (GTDB): domain Bacteria; phylum Actinomycetota; class Actinomycetes; order Propionibacteriales; family Propionibacteriaceae; genus Microlunatus. The sequence goes on from JAKDLH010000183.1 coordinate 5,262, forward strand.
CCACGTTGACCGAATCCGAGGATCCTCAGGACGAGACCCGGCTGGAGAATCTGAACGAGCTGATCGGGGTGGCGCGGGAGTTCGTGGCCGAGGCGACGCCGTTGGCCCCGGCAGAGGCCCCGGCACTGACGTCGGAGGAGCTGGCGTCCCTGACCGTTGACGAACTCGCCGACCTGACGGAGCTGATCGGCGCCGATCCACAGACCGGCGAGCTGAGCTTAGCGGCGGGCGCGCCCGAGCCGGATCCGTCGTTGGGGGCCTTCCTTGAGCGGGTCGCCCTGGTCGCGGACTCCGATCAGATCCCGGACCAGAGCGAGTCCGCTGGCGTGGTCACGCTGATGACTCTGCACACCGCCAAGGGCCTGGAGTTCGACACGGTCTTCCTGACCGGCCTGGAGGATGCGATCTTCCCGCACCAGCGGTCGCTCAAAGCCGAAGGCGAGCACGAACTTGAGGAGGAGCGGCGACTCGCGTACGTGGGGATCACCCGGGCCCGTAAGCGCCTCTACCTCAGCCGCGCGGTGGTCCGGTCGATCTGGGGTGCCCCGCAGCACAACCCACCGAGCCGGTTCCTGGCCGAGATCCCCGACCGCCTGGTCGACTGGCGGCGGCTCGCGTCGGCGACCACATCGTGGCGCAACACCTCAGCCACCAGCCAGACCAGCTGGCGGCGTCGCGGCGGGGGCGGGAGTTCGGGCGAGAATGCGTCGCCGGCGTTCGGCTCTGGACGCCGTACCCCGAAGCAGATCCCGCAGCTCGCCGCGGGGGACAGGGTGCTGCACACCAGCTTCGGCCTGGGCACCGTGGTGGCCACCTCCGGCTCGGCCACCGAACCTCGCGCCGACGTGGACTTCGGTTCCTCCGGTATCAAACGGTTGGCCGTTCGGCACGCGCCGATCGAGAAGCTGTAGACCGACGGCTACGGCTTGAGACCGAGCCGGTGCAGCCAGGGCGCCGGGTCGACCGCGCGGTAGACGTCCTCCGGCTTGACGCCGGCCGGGTAGACCTCGAAATGCAGGTGGGGGCCGAAGGCGCGGCCCGTCATGCCGATCTGGCCCAGAACCGTACCCCCTTTCACGTGATCGCCCTTGTGCACCGAAATCGACGACATGTGCGCATACAGGGTCTGGGTGCCGTCGGCGTGGCGGAGCACGACGTGGGTCCCGGCCCAGCCGCTCGCGGAATCGCTGCCCGCGGTCATCACCACCCCTGCGGTCGGGGCGTAGATCTCGGTACCGATCGGCGCGGAGAAGTCGAAGCCGGTGTGGTAGCGGGCCCAGGAACCGACATCGCCGAAGCGGGCGGCGATGGAGTAGGACCTGACCGGCAAGGTGGCGACGCCGTTGGCCTTTCGCTCAGCCTCTTTCCGCTTCTTCTTGGCCCTCTCCTTCTTGGCGAGTTCTTTCGCTTCCCGGCGGGTCTCACCTGACTCCTCGGTGAGTTCTGCCGTACGGGCTTTCACCGAGGCCTCGTCGAGGCGGGCCGGCTCGGCCGCTTCCGCGGCTGCCTCGGTCAGGGTGGCGGGATCGAGTGTGTCGTCGGCGCCCTCGGTCAGTGCGGCCCGAAAGTTCGAACGGCTGATGGTGGTCTCGTCACGTTGGAAGGCACCTGGCTGTTCGACTCCCGGGGTGATGGTGGTGTGGATGGGCGCCGCGACATCGAGGGTGCTGCCGT
>JAKDLH010000184.1 GCA_030452945.1 Microlunatus sp.
GAGGTCGACAAGCTCAGATCGCAGGGACCGTCCCTCTGAGCTGACGGCCGTCTAAGACGGCGACCTGGCGTACGCCAAGCAACTTATGCGCGGAAACGACCGCCCCGAGCACCCCTGGCGCACGCCAAGCAACTTATGCGCGGAAACGACCGCCCCGAGCAGACCCTGGCGTACGCCAAGCAACCTATGCGCGGAAACGAGCGCCCCGAGCAGGCCCTGGCGTACGCCGAGCAACTTATGCGGGGAAACGACCGCCCCGAGCACACCCTGGCGTACGCCAAGCAACTTATGCGGGGAAACGACCGGCCCGGGTCAGGAGCGGTGCGCGCGGTAGAAGCGGATCAGCGCCTGGGTGGAAGGATCCTGCTCGGCCAGCGCCTCCTCGTCGCCACCGACGGCCGGGGTCACTTGCGACGCGAGCTGCTTGCCCAGCTCGACCCCCCACTGGTCGAAGCTGTCGATTCCCCAGACGGTGCCTTGGGTGAAGGTGATGTGCTCGTAGAGCGCGATCAGCTGCCCCACCACCGATGGGGTCAGGGCGGGCGCCATGATCGAGGTGGTCGGCCGGTTGCCGGGGAACACGCGAGCCGGCACGATCTCTTCGGCGGTGCCCTCGGCCCGCACCTGCTCGGCCGTCTTGCCGAACGCCAACGCCGCGGTCTGGGCGAAGAAGTTGGCCAGGAACAACTCGTGCACGTCGTGGTCGCCGTCGGTCAGCGGGTACGGCGGCTGGGCCACCGCGATGAAATCGGCCGGGATCAGCTGGGTGCCCTGATGGATCAGCTGGTAGAACGCGTGCTGACCGTTGGTGCCCGGCTCGCCCCAGAACACCTCACCGGTGTCGGTGGTCACCGGGGAGCCGTCCCACCGGACCCGCTTGCCGTTGGACTCCATGGTCAGCTGCTGCAGATAGGCCGGGAAGCGGTGCAGCAGCTGGGCGTACGGCAGCACCGCGTGGGTGGCGGCGCCGAAGAAGTTGCGGTACCAGACGTTCAGCAGACCCATCAGAGCCGGCACGTTCGCGTCGATCGGGGTCTCGGCGAAGTGACGGTCGATGACGTGGAACCCGGCCAGGAAGTCGGCGAAGTTTTCGGGACCGATGGTCACCACCAGCGAGGTGCCAATGGCGGAGTCGACGGAGTATCGCCCCCCCACCCAGTCCCAGAAGCCGAACGCGTTGTCGGGGTCGATACCGAAGTCGGCCACCTTGTCCAAAGCGGTGGAAACCGCGACGAAATGCTTGGCGATCGCGTTCTGTTCATCGGCCTCGCCGTCGCCGATCACTCCGGCCGCCTTGAGCTCGCTCAGCAGCCAGGACCGAGCCAACCGGGCGTTGGTCAGCGTCTCCAGTGTGGTGAACGTCTTGGATGCCACGATGAAGAGGGTGGTCTCCGGATCCAGGTCCGCGGTCGTCAGCGCCACGTCGGTGGGGTCGATGTTGGACACGAACCGGGCCGACAGCCCGGGGCGGACGTAGGGCAGGAGGGCCTCGTAAACCATCACCGGGCCGAGGTCGGAGCCACCGATGCCGATGTTGACGACGGTCTCGATCGGTTGACCGGAGACCCCTTTCCACTCCCCACTGCGCACCCGCTCGGCGAACCCGTACACCTTGTCCAGCACGTCGTGCACCTGGGGCACCACGTTGGTGCCGTCCACGACCACCTCGGCGTCCGCCGGATCCCGCAGCGCGGTGTGCAGCACCGCCCGGTCCTCGGTCACGTTGATCCGCTCCCCGGCGAACATCGCGTCCCGACGCTCGGCCAGCCCGACCTGCTCGGCCAGCTCGACCAGCGCGCCGAGAATCTGCTCGGTGACCAGGTTCTTCGACAGATCGACGTGCAGGTCACCAGCCGCGAAGGTCAGCGCGTCAGACCGGGCCGGGTCGTCGGCGAACCAGCCCGAGAGGTCCGGCTCCAGGTCGGTCTTCAGCTTCGACAGCCAGGCCCAGGCCTCAGTGCCAGTGGGGTCGACGGGTGCGCTCATCGCGTAGTCCTCTTCGTGTGTTCCGCGGGTTGTGGCCAGTTCGACCCTAACGAGGCGCTGGCGCCGGTTGGGCTGCGCCCTAGGGTGGGCTGTCATGGACGGACGGTTGCGGCGGGCTCGGTCGGAGCGCGGAACACCGTACGCGGGCGCGGAGTCGGAGTTCCGGACCGACCTGGAACGCATCCGGTTCGCGCAGGCTTTCTCCCGTCTGGCCGAGGTGACTCAGGTGATCCCGGCCGCCGCCACCGCCGGCGTCGTGCACAACCGGCTCTCCCACTCCATCAAGGTGACGGCCGTGGCCCGGGCGGTAGCGGTCCGGCTGTTGCGGACCGCGGACCGCGATCTGCTGCGCGAACTCGGCGGACTGGACCACGTGGTGGTGCAGGCCGCGGCGAACGCCCACGACCTGGGCCACCCGCCGTTCGGTCATCTCGGTGAGCGGGTACTCGATCACCTGCTGCGCGATCGCTTCGGTCTGCCCGACGGTTTCGAGGGCAACGCCCAGACCTTCCGGATCCTGACCGAGCTGGAGGTGCTCGGCCCCGGCGACGACGGGCTGAACCTCACCGCCGCCACGCGGGCGGCGGTGCTGAAGTACCCGTGGGGACGGTTCCAAGTTCCCGATCCGCATCCCTCGTCGTGGCCGGAGGCCCCGCGCGGCGCCGGCTTCGCCAGCACCGGACCGGGGTCGGGCAAGTTCTCGGCCTACACCCTCGATCTGGACGAGATGTCTGCCGCTCTCTCAGCTTTCCCGAATCTGCCGGCCGGTCGGCAGACGCTGGAGTGCGCGATCATGGACCTGGCCGACGACATCGCGTACTCGCTGCACGATCTCGAGGACTTCCACCGCTCCGGAGTGCTGCAGTTCTCCCCGGTCTCAGGCGAGTTCCGCTCCTGGGTGACCGAGCGCCGTGCGCTAGCCGCGATGAGCGACGACGAACTCCGCGGCATGGGTCGCTGGCCGGGTGCCGGACTGGAGCAGCTGCGTCGGCGGCTGTTCGACAAGGACGCTTGGATGTTCGACGAGGACACTTTTGCCGACGCCGTGGAGACGATGGGTGACGAGTTCGTCGACGGGGTCCTGGCCGCGCCGTACGACGGGTCGATGATGGCCGACCGGGCGATCTCCGGCTTCACCTCCCGGTGGATCGATCACTTCATCGCTTCGGTCGACCTCCAGAGCGATCCGCCGATTCGCTCGGCGTACGTGGCGCTGTCCCCGGAGTCCTGGCACCAGGTGTCGGTGCTGAAGTTCGTGCACCAGTACTTCATTCTCGACCGACCGGATCTGGCCATGTACCAGCGCGGTCAGGCTCGGACCATCGGGCGGCTGGTCGTCGACTTCGACGATTGGTTGTCGGACCGCCTGGATGCCCCGAAGGCGCCCCGTCGCCTGATCGACCTCGTCCGGGTCGCCACCGAGGGGTACGAGCGGGTGGCGGCGACCCACGCCGAGTGGCTCGCGGGATCGACCTCACCGGCGAAGCTGGCCCGGATGGGTCGCGGCCGCGGCATCGCGGACTTTGTCAGCAATCTCACCGATCAGCAGGCCGTCGCCTTCGTGCACCGGCTCGGGGGTGCCCGGGACCTGCTGTGGAGTGGTGGGGCGCTCTGAACGACCTTCGCGATGTGGTGAGCCAGATCGTCCAACGAGCGACGGCGACCCAGCCGGTGCCGGCACCGGAGAGGGTCGTCGTCGTCGCGCTCATCGCGCTCGCGCTGGTCGCGATCCCCCGCGCCTGGTCGCTGACCCGGCACGTGGTGACCATCAGTCATGAGGGCGGGCACGCGCTGGTGGCAGTGCTCACCGGACGCCGGTTGATAGGCATCCGGCTGCACGCCGACACCTCTGGGGTCACGCTGTCCCGCGGACGCGCGACGGGCCCGGGAATGGTGGCCATGCTCGCCGCTGGCTATCTAGCGCCGGCGATCGCCGGACTGGGCGCGGCCCTGTTGCTGGCCGGCGAGCACAGCTTGGCGTTGCTGTGGCTGTCCGTCGTCTGGTTGTCGCTGATGCTGCTGCAGATCCGGAACGCGTACGGTCTGCTGGTGCTGCTCGGATGCGGGGCGGCGGCCGCGTTGGCCAGCTGGTATCTGCCCGGGTCGACGCTCTCGCTGCTGGCCTATCTGCTGACTTGGGTCCTGCTGTTGGCGGCGCCGAAACCGGTGTTGGAGCTGATGTTCCAGCGTCGTCGCGGGGGCACCCGCAGGTCGGACGTTGACCAGTTGGCCCGCCTGACGCGGGTGCCGGCGGTGATCTGGGAGCTGACGTTCCTGCTGGCCAACCTGGCCGGGCTGGTGGTCGGAGTGCTGGTCCTGCTGCCGTCGGCCGCCGCCGTCCTGACCGGCTGGTCCGCGTGACCGCGATCCTGGAGGATCCCGGCCGGTTGGTGGAGCGAGCACTGGGCTTGCTGTCCACCAACGGTCGCCGGCTGCTCGGCATCGCCGGGAGTCCGGGCGCGGGCAAGTCGACCCTGGCGGGGAACCTGGTCCAGCGGGTGAACTCCGCCGCCGGGCCCGGCACCGCAGTGGTCCTGCCGATGGACGGTTTCCATCTGGCCAATCGCACACTCGACCGGCTGGGCCGGCGCGACCGGAAAGGCGCCCTGGACACCTTCGACGGGTGGGGGCTCGTGGCAATGTTGCGCCGGCTGCGGAGCGAGATCGACCACGATGTGTTCGGACCGAGTTTCCGGCGGAGTGTCGACGAACCCATCGCCGGCGAGATCGTCGTGCCCGCCGGAACCCGGCTCGTCGTTGCGGAAGGCAACTACCTGTTGGTGGAGTCGACGCCGTGGGGACGGATCAGGTCGCTGCTGGACGAGTCGTGGTTCTGCGTGTCACCGGCATCGACCCGGCAGTCCAGGCTGGTCGAGCGCCACATCCGGCATGGTCGTAGCGTCCAGGCCGCGGCCACCTGGGCGCGTGAGGTGGACGCCCGGAACGCCGAGCTGATCGAGACCACCCGGTCCCGCGCCGACGTCCTGGTGTCGGGCCGGGTCCGCTTCTAAGCGGTTGCCAGCCGATGTCGAGAGCAGCTTCGGAAACGACCCCCGTCATCTCCCCCGGCATGCCAAGAGCTCCCGTCATCGTCGACGGGAGCTCGGTGTTTGGTGTTGCAGTTGCGCTGATACTCAGAAGTGCGTGCTGATTCCCGAACGCTGAGCGGCGAGGAGAATCTCGTCACGCACGGACCGGTTCGGCGCCTCGGCGATCGCGCGATGGATGGCCCGATGATTGGCCCGGGCCTGGCTGCGCGAGCGGAGCTTGGCGATGAACGACATGACGATCAATCCTTACTGGTTGAGCTACCTGATGATTCATGGCTTTGAGCCAGCTTCACTGACTCTTCCATTTCGAAACCTTTCGTTTCGAATCAATAGTAGCAACCAGCGGCCCCCGGAGCTTATTCCGTGCGAGGAGAGGTTCACCACAACCGGTCAGGGTTTCCGCAGGGATCAGGCCGCCTGCCCGTAGCGCCGGTCGGTCAGCACGACGCCGGCGCGTTCCAGGTCGGCTTCGACCCGCACCCGCTCAATGTCGCGGTCCAGCCCCAGCAGGTCGGTGTCGAGTTCGTGCTCCACACCGAGCATCTCGCACAGCTGCATCAGCACCTGGTCGTAGGCGAGACGGTTGCCGAGTTGATGGGCCGCTGATCGACGCTCGTCGGTGGTGACGGCGTGGCGAAGTCGGCGCAGGTCAGTGACCAGCCGCTCCAGTGGTGCTCCCTGCTGGCTTCGCAGCGCCCGAAGGTCGCGCCGGCGTTCAACCGCCCCGCTGATCCGACTCCTCGCGCTTTGAACCTGGGCGTCCCAACGTCCTGCCAAGGCGTCGTACGCGACGACGAACCCGATCGGGACGAGCACGATGATGGACACGGCAATCATGCCGAGCACCACCTGGTACGCGTCCGCCATAAGAGCACACTAGGTGCGCCGTACACCCTTCACAAGGGAGATCCACTGGCCGCACTGAGTAGTCGGTGCGCGTTGGCTGGACTCGGCCCGTCTAGTACACGCTGACGTGCACGTGGTCATAGTGGTTGGCGGTGGCCGATCCGCGGTCCGACATCGATCGCCACCCCTCGCCAGCGCGCTGCACGGTCCAGATCTTCTGGGCGTAGATGACTTCGCTCACTCCCAACCGAGAGGCGTTGGCACGTACCCAGTTGGCCAGCCGTCGGCCGGCGCCGGAGTCGGAGATCATCGCGTCCACGGCCCGACCGGAGCCGTGGAAGTCGTTGCTCCCCCGCCGACCACCGTAGGAACTGACTTCCGGGAAGGACGCACAAATCGCCCGGTACACCTTGACCGCGTTCGGGACCAGGCCCGACTCGATCCCGCGGCTCTTGCTGCACGACCCGCTCGAGATCCGGGCGCCGGACGAGGACGAGGACTTGGAGGAGGAGGAGGAGGAGGACTTGGACGACGGCTTCTTTGAACTCAGATACTCCTCCGTCACCCAGCGACCCTTGCCCTGGACCACGACGAGCCGGTAGCCCTGGCGGACGGTCTGAGTGATCTTCAGCTTCTTCGCCTCGTCGATGACGTCGACGGAACGGGAGCCCTTGCTCGGTTCGGTGCGAAGCTTGAGGGCGGCGGTGGTGTAGCGCGAGCCGACCACGGTCAGGTTGAGTCGTGCCGCCCTCTTCGCCGCCTGCTGCCTGGCGGCCTTCTCCTCGGCCGCTCTCTGCCTGGCGGCTTTTTCCTTCGCCGCTCTCTGCCTGGCGGCTTTCTCCTTCGCCGCTTTCTCCTTGGCCGCCTTCTGCTTGGCCGCCTTCTCCTTGGCCGCCTTCTCCTTCGCGGCCTTCGCTCTGGCCGCCTTCGCGATCTCGGTCTTCTCGGTCGCCTCGGTCAGCGTGGGGCGCACCTGGCCCCGAGTTCCCCGGTCAGCTCGGATCGCCCGCTGGCCCACATCGACGCCGGCCG
>JAKDLH010000013.1 GCA_030452945.1 Microlunatus sp.
AACCCAACATAGTTGGCTTCGATCCGGGCGCATCTGGGTTGTCCGCAAGCCGTCCGTCAACTGAACCCAGCAGGGCCGGACCCGCGGTTCGGAAGCCAACCGATGGCCGCTGTGCCTCGCAAGCCCCGCTCGATCAAGATCCTCGCAACGCAGACGTCAACTACAACATGCGGACAAACGCTGGACTAGTGCGCCTGTGACTTGGTCTGCGCGAGGGCCGCTTCCACGGTACTCGAAGCGGACATGCGGCCGGCCGCACTTGGTCAAGGGCGCGTCAGGGGCGCAGGACTACGAAAGAGGGTGGTGAACTGCGCTACCGCTTTGCCGGGGCGGCTAGCCAAGGTCGTGTGATGCACCTCGTCAATGTTCGTTGTGTCAGACATCTGTTCGCTGTACTGGACGGATGGATGTGGCGACCCCGTATGCCGACTTCATGCCGGGGCTTGAGGGCCCCGTTCTTGCCGTCCCGCCGGCACGACCCGTGCGTTGACCGGACGTCAGGTCTAGCGTCTTGCGCCCCCGGAGAGGAGTGAGTGGGATCGCTGCGACCCTCGACCGGTTGGTCAACTCGGGATTGGTGCTCGCCGAGCCAGCAGGCCGGGAGATTCTCTATGGGAGCCAACCGCGAAAACATGGCGTGCGCCGTTGTCGAGGCAGCTGTCGCGCTCCGCGAGGCGCTTTTGCGACGCCTGGCCGACACCATCGCCGGATGGCCGGTTCAACCACGGCGGGCCACGCTGTTTGGGTCAGCGGCACGTGCAGACGGCAGCACCGGATCTGACGTCGATCTGCTCTTCGTGCGCGACGGACCGTCCTGCGGTGCCTGGGAGAACCAGGTTGACACCTTCAGGAACCGGATCTTGATGTGGACCGGCAATCACCCCCAGATTGTCGATCCGGATCCTGAGACCTGGCAGCGCATGGTCGCCGAATCCGACCCAATCGTGGAGTCAGTCCGCGCCGACGGGATAGACCTGCTGTCACCGATCTGGCGGTCGGGGTGAGTCGCGCGTCCGCGCAAACGCCAGACCACAAACCGGGCCGACGCGCTCCTGCGACTCCGCGATGCCCACGAGTTCGACAGGGAGGCGACGAGGTGCGCACCATAAAGACCAAAGCGGCGATCAGCCTCTACGTGCAGGCTGGCATCGCAGCCTCGGACGCGATCTGCGGCATGGCCCTCGGTAAGTACTGGCGCAACGACCAGCACCTTGGTGCGACGACGCTGCTGAGCGATGTCATGCCGGACGGCAAGGACCTTTCAAAGTCGCTCCGCATCCTGCTCGGCATGAAGGATCAGGCGCAATACTCCAGCCGCACCTTCGGCGATGGCGAGATGCTACGTGCCGAGCGGGCAGACCTCGCCCTCCTGACTGCGGCCGAGAGCCCTGACTGGGCCGAGAGCCGCGCCGCGCGATGACGACCATCGACTCGGATCCGCGCGCCTCTCGCGGTGCGGCCAGGACTTGAGGGCGAGCGGTCGAACGCTCGCGATCGGGAGCAGCTGGACCGCCCGCCGTCACTGCTGTCGTGAGTTGGAGATTCGGACAAGCGGAGTTCTCAAGCTACGGGCCGATCCGGCAGCGAGCGAGAATATACCGGGTTTGATTGCCAGAGGTGAGGTTAAGTCCTGTAGTACGGGGTACAAGGTGTGAGTAACCGCCTGGCGTAGTCGTGAGGGGTATCAATGAAGACGATGTTCCCGTTCAACGTGGTCGTCTCGTTAGAGAATGCGAAATGGCTGGACCCAGCAGCGGATGCGGTACGAACTGCGGTCAAGACGACGATCCGGCCGCAGTGGCTGCGTGACATCCTGCATGGCGTCCCCCTGGGTCACCCGTTGCATCCGTTGCTGATCCAGGTCCCAATCGGAGCGTGGCTGTCCGCCGCCGTACTGGATCTGATTCCTGGCACCGCTGCGGCTTCCAAGGTGTTGGTTGGCACCGGACTCGCCGCCGCTGTGCCCGCGGCCATCAGCGGGTTCGTCGATTGGTCTGATACGCACGAACAACAGCTCAGGGTCGGACTGATCCACTCCACCGCTAACGTGGTCGGGGTCGGGCTCTACACCACGTCGTTGTGCGAGCGGGTCGCGGGTCGGCAAGACCGTGGCAAGATCTTCGGACTCGCGGGCTTACTGGTAGTTGGCGTCAGCGGCTTCCTCGGTGGCCATCTTGCCTACCGCCAGGCGGCGGGAGCCAATCATGCCGAGGATGTCCCGCACCGGATGCAGCCCGGTTGGCATGACATCGGCCCGTTGGCGGACCTGGTTGAAAACGACCTGACTCAACGCGTGGTAGGAGAGATTCCGGTGGTGGTGCTGCGGCGCGGGAGCCGGGTCGATGTCTTGTCCGATGTTTGCAGTCACCTGTCCGGACCGTTGCATCAAGGTGAGTTGCGCGACCTTGGGGGTGCTCCGTGTGTGGTCTGCCCGTGGCACCAGAGCATCTTCTCCATGCGCACCGGTGAGGTTGTCCATGGTCCGGCGACCGCCCCACAAGCTTGCTTCCAAACTAGGTTGAGCGACGGCAATGTGGAGGTCAGCCTTCCCGGCGCGGGTTGATTCCGCTGTCGACCCTCTGGACAAGGGAGAGCTCCAGCATCTCCGGTGTCTTAAAAATTCCTCGGCGACTTCACCCGAGTCCTTTGACGGCCGGCCGGGATCTGGTTTGCAGCGGTCCGAGCCCGACGTCCGCGACATCGCCGACGAACTCATCGGAGTTGGGTTTAGCGGTGGTGGTGGGACTGGTGCGGAGCGTCCGGGTGGTGGGGAGTACCTGCGGTCGGCCGCGGGCGGGCGGTGCTGGAGCCGGCGCGATCAGATAAGACCTTGCCGGTGACGGCGTCGATGGTCACCCTGTGCTGGGTTCCGGACCCGTCGACGAGGTTGGCCTGCCGTACCGTGGTGCCGTCTTGGAAGTTCAAGTGCAGTTTAGTGATGGTGCCGTCGACGGTTGCGGTGATCTGTTGTATCGCTGCCCGGTAGTCGAGCTCGGCGGTATGCACCAACTTGTTGTGCTTTGCCCGGTCCGCCGAGTGCGAGTGGTGGTGGGTGCCGGAATTGTCCAGTACTTGCCGACCGTCTGCGGAGATGTCGAGGTTGTGTTCTTGGCCGTCGGCGGTAACCACGTGGACTTTCCATTGCTCGTGTTGTCCGTGCCGTTCAATCGTGACCACGGTGCTGTCAGCGACCGTGGCCAGCGAGGTTTCACCGGCACGCAGCATCGCCTCCTGGCGGTTCGAGGGCGGTACGTTTTGGCCCCTGCCCGGGCTGACCGAGGCGGATGCGCTCGTCGATGCCTGAGGCGGCGGGGTCGTGCCGTTGGGCTGGCTGGTCCCACCACTGCAGGATGCCAGGAGGCACGCCGACACGGCTGCGGCCGAGAAGGCCCAAGAGACTCGTCCAACAGTGGCGCACTGCATGTCTCGCAGGGTATCCGGACCACCTTGATCGACCGCCATCGTGCCCAACGCCGACCGTTAAAGCCAGTCGCCGCAGACGAAGTCTGTTTCCCACTTGCGATCTCGTAGTAGTAGGCACGCGGATCCCTGGTCTGGAGCAGATTGTGCGGTCGGTGGCGTTGCCGACCGTAGCGGAGTGGCCAGGGACGCTGGTCGCTGTCAGCACTAGTTGATTTAGGTGGGCGCGATGTTGATCATGGTGGTGGGATGGCGGCCGTCAGATCGCCAAGCTTGGAGGAGCGCAGCCCCCAGCAGGGCCAGCGTGTCCGGGGGGCCGGCAGCAGCACATGGCGGGTTGACGCGCTGCCCGCGCCAGTGACGGCTGGCCGTCTCACTCGCCGGATCGCGGAAGCCGCGGACGGGAGCCCATCCCCTGTAGGAAAGGCGCTTGTTCGAGATGCTCGCCCGCCGAGCGTGAGGTTGCCAGGTCAGCCTCGGGATCGGGCGCAGCACACGATTCAGCTGAAGGTCTCCCGACCCGCGAGGAAGGTCGCCTCCACGCGGGTCGACCGCAACCGATCTGCCGCCTTCGCCGCAGTTGACATCGGCGCCAGCGGATCTCGGTCGAGCAGCACGATGTCGGCCCGGCTGCCGACCGCGAGCGTCGTCTGACCATCGGTGCTGGCGGCGAGCGCCTCGTCAGGGGTGATCGCTTGTTCTAGGGTCCACGGTGGACGGTCGTCACCGCTGCGGTACACCGCAGCGGCCATCGCCAGCCAAGGGTCAAGGGGGGAAACCGGAGCATCGGAACCCATCCGCAACACGACTCCCGCGTCGATCATCGACCGCAGCGGGAAGCACCGGTCGGCACGGTCGGGCCAGCACGTCATCGTCACGTCTCGGTCGTCGAGCAGGTGGGCGGGTTGGACACTGGCGGACACGCGCAGCTTCGCCATCCGGGCCAAGTCGGTGGGGTCGACCAGCTGGGCGTGTTCGATCCCTCCAGCCGCCCCGGTCTGCTCGAACGCGTCCAGCGTCTGCGCCACTGCCGCGTCTCCGATCGCGTGCACGGCCATCGTCAGTCCGTGCGCGGTGGCGCGTCCGCACAGCTCGATGAGCTCGTCACTGCTCAAGTTGGGCTTGCCTCGGGGGTGCGCCAGGCTGGCCCCGTCGACGTACGGTTCGTGGCAGTAGGCCGTACGGGTGTTCAAAGAGCCGTCGGAGATGATCTTGAGTGGGCCCATCTGGAGTAGTCCGCCGGATTCCCCGAGCTCGTCCCCTGTCCGCAGACCGGCTGCCACGATGTCGTCGAGGCCCTCACGATAGGTCGCCGCCCGGACTCTCAAGTCTTTGATCCCGGCGGCGAAGCGGGCGGGCCAGTCCAGGTATCCGGAGCCGAACTCCATGTCACCGACGCCGACGATGCCCAACGCGCTGGCCTTGGCGACGGCGGCGCTATAGGCGGCGGCAGCAGACTCCTGCGCGCCTGGCAACGTGTCCAGTCTGGCCAAGATCGGGAACCAGTCGTTCTCAGACAACGCTCCACTGGTGGTCGGCGCCTCGAGCAGCGCGAGGGCGGCCGAGTTCAACCATCCGTTGTGCGCGTCGCCGCTGACCAGCACGACCGGATGCGTTCCGCTGGCCTCGTCGAGTTCGGCGACGGTCGGCTGGCGCGCCCACGTCGCCGAGCGGTGTCCGAAACCGACGACCACCGACGTGCGGTCCTCGGCGGACAACGTGGGGAGGTGAATCCGCAGCCGCGCGAGCACTTCGTCTGGCCCGGCCGTGCCCGACATGTCGATCCGCGACAAGGTAGCCGCCCACTGTCCCATGTGCACGTGATGGTCCCACAGACCCGGGATCGCCCATCGGCCGTCAGCGTCGGTGACGCTCTCGTTCGCTCCCGGTTTGAGATCGGGCGCGACCTCGCGGACAAGTCCGGCCGCGATGCGCAAGTCGACGAGGTCGTCGGGAGCGGGCACCCCGGCGACCGGCACCAGGCGGACGCGTCGGATGAGCGTGTTGGGCATCAGTTCCTCGGTGGACAATGTCGTGGCCTTCGCTCACCACCCAACACTGTTGCCGACGGTCTATGCAGACGAGGGTGTCCTTTGGCAGATGTTCGGTGTTCCAGCCGGTCACGTCGATGATGAAGTCGAGTCGGTATCAAGGTGCTCTTCCACGACGCCGCCGCTGGTCGGTGCAGATTGCGTTGTGCCACGACCTGGATCTACTGGCGCCGAGGACTGGGATGGGCTGCTGGCCGCGTTGATCGGCCACGAGTTCGAGGTCCGCCAGTTGCCGCGGCCGTCATGGACGGCACCCAGGACCACACATGGTGGCTCGCGGCTGTTCTGCTCGGCATTCCTCACCGCGGAGGAGGTGCAAAGGCAGACCCCGCCCTGGTTGGCCGAGCGGGGGCTGTCCATCGCTGCCCGGGATCTGGTGACGGCATGACTGGGAGCAACCCTTCTGGTCGGGATGCTGCGGCACCGCTGAGTCGGGCGCGGATCCTGGAGCTGCTGAACGCTGCCGCCGCGCCGTGGATCCCGGGTCCGATTCCTGCCGAGTCGAGAACGGGCGCTGGCTTGACCGTGACGTACGCCTATGCAGGCGAGGGTGTTCTTCACCAGTTGCTCGGTGTCCAGCGGATCACGTTGATGAAGCGGTCGAGTCGATCGGCCGACGCTGCTCTCCGCAGCGCGTCCCCACGCCGAACGCTGGGGTGCGCGCCGGCAGACCGCCACGAGCACGTGACGTGCCGACGGTGAGGCGTAACCGAGCGGATGTGAACGATCTGGATCGTGCCGTCAACAGGACGGGCGCGAGCGTTACGCGGGTGCTTCGTACGGGGTAGGTTCGGATAGTCCGCGTTCGCGGCGGACGCGGCGCGAGATCGGCTCGATGGCGGTGAGGGCCGCGACAACCGCGTCCACGGTTACCGGGAACGGCATGTTGTGAATGGTTTCGCCGTCGGCTGCTGCCGTTTCCGCCACCGTCTGCAGCAGGTCGATGTCGTCGGGGCCGAGGCCAACCTCGGTCAATGAGTTGGGCAGACCGACCCTGGTGGTGAATTCGATGAAGTCCTCGATCTCCGCGGTGGGTGCCCCTTCCAGCACCAGTTGGGTGATCGACCCGATGTTCACTTTCTGCCCGTGGCTCAGACCGTGGGTCGGTGGTGCAGCGGTGAGGCCGTTGTGGATGGCGTGTGCGGCGGCCAGACCGCCGGACTCGAATCCGAGCCCGGACAGCAGCGTGTTCGCCTCCACCACCGCCTCTAGGGCGGGGGTCACCACGTGGGACCGGACCGCGTCCAGCGCGGGCAAAGCGTTGTCCCACAGAAGCTCCCACGACAGCCGCGCCAGCGCGGTGCCGGCCCGGGTCGGCCGTCCGCCGGCCATGGTGGTGCCCGTGCCGCGGACGGTGGCGCGGGCCTCCAGCCAGGTGGCCAGGGCGTCGCCGATGCCGGCGACCAGAAACTGCGCGGGTGCGTCGGCGACGATCTGGGTGTCGATCAGCACCAGGTCGGGGTTGTGCGGGAAGAAGCGGTACTCCAAGAAGGCGCCGTCGTCGGTGTAGATGACCGACAGCGCCGAGGTCGGCGCGTCCGAGGATGCCGCGGTGGGGACGCTGGCCCAGCGGATCCCGGCCAGGTGGCCGGCCGCCTTGGCAGCGTCGATGGCTGATCCGCCGCCCAGCCCGACGATGACGTCATGGCCGCCGGAGCCGATGGTGGCGACCAAGTCGTCCACCGCGGCGACCGTGGTAAACCGACCGAAGCCGACCCTGGCGACCGGTAGGTCGGCTCCGCTCAGACTTTGCTCGATCACCTCGCCGGTAAGCCCCCACACCACGTCATCGGCCACCAGCAGCGGCGCCGAGCCGATGGGCGACAGGTGCCTGCCGAGCAGCGACATCGCACCCTCGCCCTGCACATAGTGGGCTGGGCTGGACAGGGTCGTCAGGGATGGCACGGTCGAATCCTCGCTTCCTCGTCAGCAGGCGGGTCTGCTGGCGCCACCCTCAGTGAAGTCCACGCTTGCCGTCCGGGCCAGAGTCGAAGGTCCAGATCACAGCGCCTGCTGGACGTAGGTCGGCAGCATCTGCCACCAGGTCGGCCAATCGTGCTCAAACTCAGGGCCCCAGTCGTCGACCCGATTCGGCACGCCCTTGGCGCCGAGGACATCGGCCGCCCGCCACGACTCGCCCACGTCCTCCCACGCTCCCGAGCCCGACGGCAAGAACACGTACCGCTGACGGAGCCGGTCCAGGTCCGGTCCCTGGAGCCCGGGCAGGAAGTGGAGGGGGGAAGCGAAGAACAGCTCGGTGCTGAAGCCGCCGATGAACCTCTCGAGGTCGAAGGTGCCGCTCATGCAGATCGCCGCCCGGAACAGCTGTGGCCACCGGCAGATCAGGGCCAACGAGTTGAACGCGCCGATCGACGCCCCGCTCACGATCACCTCTTGCGGGCTGGCGCAGTCGGCCTGGATGGCCGGCACCACCTCGTGGGCGATGGCCTGCTGGAACTGGTTGAACATCCAGCAGCGATACTCCAGCGTTCCTTCGCCGGCAGCCATCACCTGTCCAGCGACGCTGTCGCAGGAGTAGACCTTGATCCGGCCATCGGCCATCAACGGCATCAGGTGAGCGAGCAGCTTGTGCCGCTCGATCTCCTCAGCATCGCCTCCAGCGGTCGGGAACACCAGCACGGGCACGCCGAAGTGGCCCCACCGGACCAGGCTGATCTGTTTGCCCATCCGGTCGGAATTCCAGCGCTCCATCACCTTCCAGTCACCCATGCGTTCCTCCTCATGCCGTAGGGGTCGAGACGCAATCGACCCCGCTCTCGCCTTGTCGCCGGGTTTCGCCTCTCCCGGAATGCAATCAGATCAAACCACCGCGCAGCCGGTTGCCTCCACCCGCTGCTGCCCGGTGAGACCGCCGATGTCGACGCCCGACGGTTCAGGAGAGCATCGTCAGGCCCCCAGGCTGAGTTGGGCTCGCCCAGGTTTCACGGTCGCAAGCTCAGGCCGCACGATTGGGGCATGAACGACAACCACGCGGCGTACGCTGACGCACTGTCGGAGCGAGTCGCCGAAGTTCAGGCGCAGCGGGCGGCGCTCGTGGCCGCGATCGAGGAAACTCGGGTAGCACGCAGCCTCACCTTCGCCGACGACGAACACGATCCCGACGGTTCCACGGCGTCGTTGGACCAGGTCCGTGACACCGCACTGTTGCAGCGAACAGAGCAGACGCTGACCGAGCTCACCGAGGCTCAGGTGCGTCTGGCGTCCGGCGGCTACGGAGTGTGTGAGGTCTGTGGTCGCGAGATCTCGGCCGAGCGCCTGCTCGCTCGGCCGGAGACCCGTTTCTGTGTGCCCTGCCTGGGCAGAATGGGCGCTCGGCATCGAGGCCGTTCTGGCTGACCGCGGCCGTCCTCTCACCTCTCGACCCTCTCACCCCTCGATGTGGGGGCCCTGCGTTTCGGCCTGCCGGGGAAAGTCCGGCAGCAGCCCGGCCTGCTCGAGCTGCTCGGCCAGGCCGGCACCGTCGGATGCGTAAAGCCAGCGCACCCGGCTGCTCGCCCGGCTCGGCGACTCGCGGAGCGAGCTGCCGGCCAGCACCGCCTCGCCCGGGGTGAGCTGCCGGATGCACACGGCCGCGACCTGATCGGGGTGGGCGTCGGCGAACTCGCCGTACAGGGTCGGGTCGTGCTGCCCGTCGTCACCGACCAACAGCCACCGCACCTGCGGAAACTCGCTGGCCCACCGTCGCAGGTTGCTGCGCTTGTGCTCCCGTCCGCTGCGGAACCACCGGTCCTTGGTCGGTCCCCAGTCGGTCAGCAGCAGCGGGCCGGCTGGATAGAGATTCCGGGACAGGAACCGGGTCAGCGCGGGGGCGACGTTCCAAGCCCCGGTGGACAGGTAGAACACCGGCGGGTCGTCGTAGGCGCTGGACAGCCGCTCGTACAGCACCGGCATCCCCGGTGTGGCCGCCCGAGCGTGCTCGTTGACCACGAACGTGTGCCAGGCCGCCAACAGCGGACGGGGCAGGGCGGTGACCATGACGGTGTCGTCGACGTCGGACACGATCCCGAACTTCTGGTCGTCGCCGACCACGAACACATCGGCGGTCACCGGCTCCGAGCCGCCCGAACTCATCACGATCTCGTGCCGACCCGGCGCCAGATCCTGGTCGATCACTCCGTCGACGATGCCGCTGACGTCGGCCTGAACCCGGTGGGTCACCCCGTCCAGCACGAGTTCCACCTCGGCGTTCTCGACCGGGACGTTGACAAAGGATCGCCAGCCACGGGAGCCGCTGGGGTCGCCGCGGAAGACGGAGCCGCGTTTGGCCAGCATCACCCGGCACAGCACCCGGACCCAACGCGGTGACCCGTAGCAGGTGTACGCGATCACCGACGGGCGATAGCCGTGACGCAAGGCCCAGCGGGCCCGCCAGCGCATGATCGCCAGATCGATCCTGGCGGGCCGGTGCATGCCGGCGGTCTCTTCGGTCAACGAGCCGCTGCTCGTCTCTGGGCTGCTCATCGTCGCACAGTCTGACAGGCACGCTGGCCTCGTCGAGGTGGTGGTCACTCGCCGCCGTTGCGGCGCAACACTTCACTGAGTCGTTCGGCGGCGGCGATCACCGCGGGCGCGTGCAACCGACCGGGTTGCCGGGAGAGCCGCTCGATCGGCCCGGACACGCTCACCGCCGCGATCACCTTGCCGGAGGGGGACCGAACCGGAGCCGAGACCGAGGCCACCCCGGGCTCTCGCTCGCCCACCGAGTGAGCCCAGCCACGACGTCGCACGGCAGCGAGCGCGACTGCGGAGTAGCGACTGCCGCGCAGTCCACGTTGCAGGCGATCCGGCTCCTCCCAGGCGAGCAGGACCTGGGCGGCCGAACCAGCGGTCATGGTCAGCTGGGTGCCGACCGGGACCGTGTCACGCAAACCTGACATCCGCTCGGCGGTGGCCACGCAGACGCGTACGTCGCCCTGGCGCCGGAACATCTGGGCTGACTCACCGGTGATGTCGCGGAGCCGGGCCAGCACTGGACCTGCGGTGGCGAGCAGCCGGTCTTCACCGGCGGCCGAGGCGAGTTCGCCCAGCCGGGGCCCGAGGATGAACCGGCCCTGTAAATCTCGGCTGACCAGGCGGTGGTGTTCCAGGGCAACGGCGAGCCGGTGCGCGGTGGGGCGGGCGAGACCGGTGGAGGAGACCAGACCGGCCAAGGTGGTCGGGCCGGTCTCCAAAGCGCCGAGCACCAGAGCAGCTTTGTCCAGGACGCCGACACCGCTAGAATTGTCCATGCCTTGATACTGACGTCTCGAATGGTGGAACGCAACTCGATACGCAGGTCAACGGCGAACGATGCGACGATCACCCAGGCCGCACCCACACGGCTACGTCCGACCGACCACCGAGGAGATGACGGTTCTGATGCCGAAGACCCTGAGCGAGAAGATCTGGGACGCCCACGTGGTGCGTTCGGCCGCGGGTGAGCCCGACCTGCTCTACATCGACCTGCATCTGGTGCACGAGGTGACCAGTCCGCAGGCTTTCGACGGTCTGCGCCAAGCCGGTCGCCCGGTGCGGCGCCCTGACCTGACGATGGCCACCGAGGACCACAACACCCCGACGCTCAACATCAACGCCCCGATTGCGGATCCCGTCTCGCGGACCCAGGTCGACACGCTGCGCAACAACGCTCGAGAGTTCGGCATCCGCATCCACAGTCTCGGCGACGTCGATCAGGGCATCGTGCACATCATCGGGCCCCAGCTGGGACTGACCCAGCCGGGGATGACCGTGGTGTGCGGGGACTCCCACACTTCCACCCACGGCGCGTTCGGCTCGATCGCCTTTGGTATCGGCACCTCCGAAGTCGAGCACGTGCTGGCCACCCAGACGCTGCCCCAAGCCAGACCGAAGACCATGGCGGTCAACGTCGACGGCGAGCTGCCGGTCGGTGTGACCGCCAAGGACATCGTCTTGGCCTTGATCGCCAAGGTCGGCACCGGTGGCGGCCAGGGCCACATCGTTGAGTACCGGGGCTCGACCATCGAAGCGCTCTCCATGGAGGGCCGAATGACGATCTGCAACATGAGCATCGAATGGGGGGCCAAGGCAGGTCTGATGGCTCCGGACGAGACGACCTTCGCGTACGTGCAGGGCCGCCCGCACGCGCCGGAGGGGGCGGATTGGGACGACGCTGTGGCGTACTGGCGGACCTTGATCACCGACGACGGCGCGGAGTTCGACGTCGAGGTGGATCTCGACGCCAGTCGGCTGACCCCGTTCGTCACCTGGGGGACCAACCCCGGCCAGGGTGTCCCCCTGGGTGCTCGGGTGCCCGATCCCGAGGAGTTTCCCGAGGAGGCCGACCGGACTTCCGCGGCCAAGGCGCTGCAGTACATGGATCTCACCGCGGGTACTCCGATGCGCGAGATCGCTGTGGACACCGTGTTCTTGGGATCCTGCACCAACGGTCGGATCGAGGATCTACGGGCGGCGGCCGAGGTGATCAAGGGCCGCAACATCGCCGAGAACCTGCGCATGTTGGTGGTCCCCGGATCAGCTCGGGTGCGTCTGCAGGCCGAGGACGAGGGACTCGACGTGGTGTTCAAGGAGTCCGGGGCGGAGTGGCGGGCCGCCGGCTGCTCCATGTGTCTGGGCATGAACCCCGACCAGCTGGCGCCCGGTGAACGAGCCGCCTCGACCTCGAACCGCAACTTCGAAGGGCGACAAGGCAAGGGTGGACGTACCCACCTGGTGTCGCCGCTGGTCGCGGCGGCCACTGCGGTGCGCGGCACCCTGAGCGCGCCTTCCGACCTTTAACCCTTGCGATCTTTGATCTTTGCCCGCATCCCTTTGGCCTTGTTTCCCAGGGACATCCGGCCGACCCGACCCAGGAGCCAATCAGCATGGAGAAGTTCAGCTCACACACCGGCACCGCCGTCCCGCTGCGTCGCAGCAACGTCGACACCGACCAGATCATCCCGGCGGTCTACCTCAAGGCAGTGACCAAGACCGGCTTCGAGGACGGCCTCTTCGCAGCGTGGCGGTCCGACCCGGACTTCGTGCTGAATCAGCCGCGGTACCACAGCGCCACGATCTTGGTCCCGGGACCGGACTTCGGCACCGGCTCTTCGCGTGAGCATGCGGTCTGGGCGTTGCAGAACTACGGATTCCGGGTGGTCATCGGTTCCCGCTTCGGCGACATCTTCCGCAGCAACTCGGGCAAGGCCGGGTTGCTGGTCGCGGTCGTCGACCAGAAAGTGGTCGAAGAGCTCTGGAGCTTCATCGAAGATCACCCAGACCGGTCGCTGACCGTGGACTTGACCGAGCAGTGCATCACCGCCGAGGGATTCTCAGCCGGCTTCGAGATCGACGCTTACACCCGGTGGCGGCTGCTGGAAGGTCTCGACGATATCGGTCTCACTTTGCGGCACGTGGCCGACATCGACGCGTACGAGACGCGGCGGGCGGAATTCAAACCGAAAACCCAACCGGTGAAGGTCGCCAGCCTGTCCTGACCGCCACCTGAACGACACCTCCGGACCCCGATGTTCGTGGTACCTGGAAAGAAACACTCGCGTCCAGGTGATTGTCAGCGACTGAAGAGTTCTTTAGCGTGTGTCCTGACAGGCGCACCGTGCGACTGTCGATGTGGCGTGCAAGGGAAGGGAAGCCGTGAACAAGGCTCAGATGATCGAGGTGCTGTCGGCCCAATTCGGCGGCAACAAGGCCGAGGCAGCTCGCGCCCTCAACGCCGTCACGCAGACCATCACCTACTTCACCGCCGCGGGCGAGAAGGTGACGATCACCGGCTTCGGAGTGTTCGAGAAGGTGCACCGTTCGGCGCGGATGGTTCGCAATCCACGGACCGGTGAACGCAAACAGGCCGACGCCACCGCGATTCCGCGATTCCGTGCGGGAACCGACCTCAAGGCCTACGTCTCGGGAACCAAGAAGGTCCCGAAAGCCGCCAAGAAGTCAGTCAAGGACACGGTGTCGGCGTTGGCCGCGAAGTCACCGGCCGCGAAGTCATCGGCCGCGAAGTCACCGGCCACCGGGAGCCCGGCGGCCGAGACGGCCGCTCCGACCGCCAAGACGACCACCACAGCGAAGATGCCCACCACCAAATCCACCGCAGCGGCGAAGAAGACGGGCACGGGCAAGTCCGCAGCGAACAAGACCACGGCCACCACCACCGCTGCGGCCAACGAAGCGTCAACCAAGAAGACGTCAACCAAGAACGCCTCAGGCAAGAAGAAGCCAGGCAAGAAGAAGTCGGAAAAGAAGGAAACCACACCGGCCAAGACGACCGCGACGGCCAAGAAGACGCCAGCCAAGAAGACGCCAGCCAAGAAGGCCGCCGCCAAACACTGAGACCCAGAACTCAGGTCCACACCGACCATGCGCCGGCCACGTCGACGGCGTACAGACGGCGGCCCGGCTGCACGCGAGCGGGGTCGCCGTCGTAGCAGGACCAGGGAACGGCGAATTGTCGTTCGTTGTCTCCTAGCATGATCATCTGAGGGCCTGCCTTGATCACGTCGAGCTCGGTCAGTCGTCCCAGTCGACCGGTCCGAGGATCGACCAGCGAGGCTGTTGCCGGTCCCAGGCCGAGATGGTGGGCGGCGGCAAGATCGTCTGCGGTGTCGACGTCGAGCCGGGCTCTGGCCAGGTCGGTGATCTCGAGACGGATCGCCCCGGATCCCCGGTGGCGTTCGGCGGAACTGATCGTCCGGCCGTCCAATACGCACGATCCGAAACGCGGATCAAGTGCGGTCCGCTGTCCGATCAGCATCGTGGTGCCGGAGCCGTCACGATCATCGACGAAGGTCCGCGGGTGAGCGGCGGCGGCGGTGAGAACCGCACGGAGCACGTCGGCCCGGAGAGCGGGTAGATCGCCCATGCAGGCCAAGACGGTCGCGAAACCGGCGCCGCGCAAGTGCCGGTCACCGTGGTCGTAGGCGCGATTGAGGGCCGGTTCGGACTCCGCTGGGAGACCGGACCGTGGGTCCTCCGGGGGCGGCTCCGGCGCGACCTGGGCCGGTATGGCCCAGCGGCTGAGGGTGTCGCTGAGGTCGGGTTGATCACTGATCACCAGCACGTGGTCGATGACGGTGACCAACGCAGCCATCGTGTCCAGTGCCATGCACCGCGCCAGTCGTTCCCGCAGCGGAGTCGGTGCTGCGGCCATCCGAGACTTCGCTGTGGCCAGCTTCTTCAGCGCCACGACGGCGCCGACCGGGCGGGTCACCTCGGTCGCCACTCCTGGCAATGGTGCTTCCATGATCGTTTGATGCTGCCACGATGTTCCAGTGGAGACCTGACCATTAGGGTGGTGTGACGTCGTCGGGATGGAGGAGCGGGTGCCCGAGCAGTCACGGACGCTGCGGGGAGCGGACCGCCGTCGCTCCGCCTCGGCCCGTGGTCTGCGACGCGTCAATCGTGAACCGGCCGAACCGACGTTGATCACGGTCATCTCGATCATTAGTGCCATCGTCCGTCCGCTGACCTTCCGCGACTGGCGAGGTCAGGAGCACATCCCGCGGACCGGCGGGGTGCTGTTGGTGGCCAATCACATCTCCAATGTGGATCCGATCGCGGTCGGCCAGTACGTCGCGTTCGCCGGTCGTTGGCCGAGATTCTTGGCCAAGGCGAGTCTCTTCCGCCTGCCGGTGCTTGGCCGGGTCGTCCGAGCCTGCGGTCAGATCCCGGTCGAACGCGGCACCGGTACCGCTGGACAGGCCCTGCGAGTGGCCGTGGAGGCGATCGCCGACGGCAAAGCCGTCTTTCTCTATCCGGAAGGCACGATCACCTTGGACCCGGACCTGTGGCCGATGAGGGCCAAGTCCGGGGCTGCCCGGATCGCCCTGGAGACCGGCCGTTCGGTGATACCAATCGGCCAGTGGGGCGCTCAGGACATCATGTACGGCAAACAAATCCACGTCCCGCGGCTGCTGCCCCGCAAGACCTTCCAGGTGATGGCCGGGCCGCCGGTTCGACTGGATGATCTGCGGGATCGGCCGACGACCCCGACGCTGATCGCGGAGGCATCCGATCGGATCATGGATGCGATCACCGTGCTGGTGAGCGAACTCCGGGGCGAGACACCGCCCGAACATCGTCTCGATCCGCGAGTGGCGGAGAACAGGGGGAAGCCGACATGAGCAGCCGGGTGGCGGTGATGGGCTCCGGATCGTGGGGAACAGCTTTTGCCCTGGTCCTCAGCGACGCCGGGCAGCAGGTGTCGATGTGGGCGCGGCGCCCGGAGGTCGCCGCGATGATCACCGACCAACACCGCAACCACGACTACTTCCCCCAAATCGAGCTGTCGGACTCGATCGTGGCCCACTGTGACCCGGCGGAGGCGATGGACGGGGCGGAGTTCGTGGTGATGGCGGTGCCCTCGCAGACGCTGCGAGCCAACCTGGAGACCTGGCGGCTGCCGACCTCGGCCGTGGTGGTAAGCCTGGCCAAGGGCATTGAGCTCGGCACCGGTTTGCGGGTCAGCGAGGTGATCGAGGAGGTCACCGGCATCGACCCCCACCGGGTCGCGGTGGTCACCGGACCGAACCTCGCTCGGGAGATCGCTGAGCGGCAGCCCTCCGGAAGCGTGGTGGCCAGCACGTCCCTGGGGACGGCCGAGCGGTTGCAGGCGATCTGCCACACCCCACACTTCCGGGCTTACACCAACACCGACGTGGTCGGCTGCGAGCTGGGCGGAGCGACCAAGAACGTGATCGCTTTGGCGGTCGGCATGGCGGTCGGGTTGGGTCTCGGCGCGAACGCCACCGCGACCGTGATCACCCGTGGACTGGCCGAGATCAGTCGGCTCGGACGGGCGCTCGGCGCGGACCCGTACACCTTCTCCGGCCTGGCTGGACTCGGTGATCTGGTGGCGACCTGCAGTTCCCCGCTGTCGCGGAACCGGTCCTTCGGTGAGCGGCTGGGCCGCGGTCACTCCGTCGCTGAGATCACCGCCTCGACCCGGCAGGTCGCCGAAGGGGTGAAGTCCTGCGCCTCGATCCAGGACCTGGCCCATCGGGCGGGGGTGGAAATGCCGATTGTCGACGCGGTGAAGACCGTTATCGACGGCACCATGACCCCGCCGGAGATGATCACCGCACTGATGTCGCGCTCGGCGAAGCCCGAGCGGTACTAGGAGCGGCGCCGGTGGCCGCGGGAGCACTGCTCAGGCTGACCTGACCGAGGACGCCTGATCCAGAGCCTGCGTCAGGTCCGCCCAGAGGTCGTCGAGGTGCTCCACCCCGACCGACATCCGGACCAGTCCTTCCGGCACGGTGGGAAGCTCCTCGGCCCAGCGGCGGCGTCGCTCCAACATCGACTCGACCCCGCCCAGGCTGGTGGCGAACACCCACAGGTCGAGGGCCGCGATGAACGCGTCGGCGGTGGCGGCGTCGGCCAGCTCGATCGACAGCAGCGACCCGAAACCGGCCATGATGGCTTTGGCTCGTCGGTGCCCGGGATCAGTCGTCAATCCCGGGTAACGCACCCGCTGCACAACCGGATGGCTTGCCAACCGCTCCGCGAGCACGCCCGCGTTGGCTTCGGCGGCGGCCAGCCGCAGTGGCAGGGTCCGCAGGCCCCGCAGCACCAGGTAGGCCTCCATCGTCCCCGGAGTGGATCCCTGCGACCGTCGGGTGACCTCGATCTTCCGAAAGATCTCAGGATCGTTGGCGATCAACAGGCCAAGCAGGGCGTCGGAGTGACCGGAGAAGAACTTGGTGCCCGAGTGCAGCACGATGTCGGCGCCGAGCGCGAGTGGCCGCTGCCGCAGAGGGGTGGCGAAAGTGCTGTCGACCAGGGTCGTCACCCGGCCGCGCAGGGCCGAACAGATCGTCGGCAGATCGGCGACCTCGATCATCGGGTTGGTGGGGGCCTCCAGCCAGACCAGGTCGGCGCCGTCCGCGGCGCTGAGCACCTGGTCGGTGTCGGCGACGTCGACGGCGGCGATCCGCAGCCCGTCTCGATCGGCTCGTCCGGCGGCAGCTCCGGCAACCCCGGAATAGCAGTGCCTCGGCAGCACCAGGCGACCGCCCACCGGGACCAGCTCAAGTGCGGCATGCGCCGCAGCCATCCCACTCGCGTACGCGAGCGCCGTGCCGCCCTCCAGTGCACCGACCGCCTCCTCCAGAGCCGACCAGGTCGGGTTGCCGTACCGTCCGTAGCCGCGCTCGCCCTGTCCGGCCGGGATGCTGCCGACGTAGGTCGACGCGAAGACGACCGGGGGATTGAGCGGCGCGTCGGGCTCGGTGGCTGGGCGACCCGCATGGACGGCGATCGTCGCCGGATGGCGGGACGGAACGCGCGGATGCACCGAACCGGGGGGATTCATCGATCCAGGAGGATTCACCGGGCCAGTGTGGCGCACCACTGGCCGGACCGCGCGCGCCTGCCCCACCGGTGGCCGGCCGGCCGGTAGGGTCGCTCGCGATGACTGAGCGTACGGTGCCGAACGCAGCCGGCGGCGACAGCGGCGGAGCGCGCCAGCGGGTGGCCGTGGTGTTCGGCGGGACCAGCAGCGAGCACGCCGTCTCCTGTCTGACCGCGGGCAGCGTGCTGGCCGCGATTGACCGGGAGCGGTACGACGTGGTCGCCATCGGCATCACCCGAACCGGCCGCTGGGTCGTGGTTCCCGACGACCTGTACGACCGGCTGCGGATCGTGGACGGCAGCCTGCCCGAGATCAGTGAGGATCTCCTCGACGCGATCTGGGTGCGTACCGCCACCGGCACCGACCTCGTGATCCCCTCAGACGAGGTGCCGTCGGTCGACACATCCCTGGACTCGACCACCGGGGACGAGCCGCCGTCAGCGACGCGGCCCCCGCTGGCCCGGCTGGGCGCCATCGATGTGGCCTTCGCGCTGCTGCACGGACCGTTCGGAGAAGACGGCACCATCCAGGGCATGTTCGAGATGATGGGCACCCGCTACGTCGGGGCCGGCGTCCTCGCCAGCGCGGTCGGAATGGACAAGGTCTTCATGAAGCTGGTGCTGGCCGCTTCGGGTCTGCCGATCGGGCCGTTTGTGTCGGTGCTGCCGCGAGAGTGGGCTGAGGACCGTCCGGCCTGCCTGGACGCGATCGCCGCCCTGCACTATCCCCTTTACGTGAAGCCGGCTCGGGGCGGGTCAAGCCTGGGCATCAGCCGGGTGAGCGCGTCCGATCAGCTGACGGCCGCGATCGAGTCCGCGCAGGAGTTTGACCCTAAGGTGATCGTCGAGGAGGGCTTTGTCGACGCCCGCGAGTTGGAGTGCGGGGTGCTCGGCAGATTGGGCGGCAAGGCGCCGGTAGCCAGTCAGGTCGCCGAGATCCGGGTGCACACGCCGTCCGGGTTCTACGACTTCGAGTCCAAGTACCTGCCGGAGGAGCAGGTCGAACTCGATGTCCCGGCCGACGTCGATCACGACATCGCCGAAGAGGTTCAGCGGCTCGCGGTACGGACGTTCGACGCACTCGGCTGCGAGGGGCTCGCCCGGGTCGACGTCTTCGTCAGCCGAGACCGCAGGGTTTACGTCAACGAGATCAACACCATGCCCGGGTTCACCGCGCACTCGATGTTCCCGCGGATGTGGGCGGCCAGCGGGATGGACTACCCCGAGCTCGTGGATCGGCTGCTGCAACTGGCTCTGGAGCGGCCTGTCGGTCTCCGCTGAGGAGTTCCCAAACCAGTAGAGGAGCTGACCGGGGGCCATTGGATCAGAGGCATTCCTGTTCCACTGGGATCTTCGCCACGGCCTCGGCCACGTCGACAAGGGCGTTGGCTTCGGGCGCGTAGTCGTCCGGCACGCCGACCTCCACCGACACCGGCCGGCCGATGGTGGTGAACAGATAGCCGCCTTCGGCCTGCTCGGCGTACCAGCCCACCCCGTTCACCTCGAAGCACTCGCTGGTCGCGTCCAGACCGGGTGGCTCGTCCACCCCGCACCGCAGGGTGATCGTCGGCGAACCCCAGGCGGCCGAGAGCACGCCGGGCTCGACCCGGCGGCGTGGTTGGTCGAGTACGGTCGCCGGCAACGCGGCCATCACCGCGGCGCACTGTCGGCGGACGGCGTCGGTAGGGATCGGATCAGTCATGGCGACCGTCCGGGAGCAGCCACCCAACCCGGCTGCGATCAGCACGGCAGCGACCATCCACACCCACCGGGAGCAGGCGGCGATGCTCAGATGTGCACGACCGGGCAGGTGACGGTTCGGGTGATGCCGGCCACGTTCTGCACTTGGGCCACCACCAGCGCCCCGAGCTCGTCCACGCTCGAGGCCTCGGCCCGGACGATCACGTCGTAGGGACCGGTGACGTCCTCGGCGAGCGTGACACCCTGGAGTGATCCGATCGACTGGGCGACCTCGGCTGCCTTGCCGACGGTGGTCTGCACCAAGATGTAAGCCTGAACGACCATGCTGCTCCTCCGATGTGAACGCCCTGTCTCGACGTCGCCGACACGCTGTCTCGACGTCACCGACAAGTGCGTCCCGACGTCGCCGTCAACCTATCGTGTTGGTCCCAGTCGCATAAGCCCACCAGAGCAAGAAAGGCCTGAGCATTGAACGTCGGTTTCCCGGCTGCCCGCCCCACGCTGGCCGAGTCCGGCGAGTTCGGCCTGATCGCCGCCATCACCGCTGGACTGCCCGACCACCCGGAGGTGATCCTCGGACCAGGTGACGACGCGGCCGTGCTGGCCATCGACGGTCCGGTGCTGACCAGCGTCGACGTTCTGGTCGAAGGCGTGCACTTCCGCCGTGACTGGTCCAGTGCCACCGACGTCGGGCGCAAAGCCGTCGCCGTGAACGTCGCCGACATCGAGGCGATGGGAGGTCGGGCGGTGGCCGTGGTGGTCGGTCTCTCCGCGCCCACGGACCTCCCGACCGCGTGGGTGTTGGAACTGGCCGAGGGCCTTCGGAGCGAAGCGGAGCGAATCGGAGTGGCCCTGGTCGGTGGTGACGTCACCGGCTCGCGCGACGTGACCGTCTCGGTCACGGTCTTCGGCGCGCTCGACGGCCGGGATCCGGTGCGGCGATCCGGCGCCGGCCCGGGGCAGGTGGTCGCGACGGTCGGACGGACCGGATGGGCCGCCGCTGGCATGGCCGTGCTCCAGCGGGGCTTTCGCTCGCCGGGGACCGTGGTGGAGGCTCAGCGGGTGCCCGAAGTGCCGTACGGCCAGGGCCGGGTCGCCGCCGAGCATGGCGCGACGGCCATGATCGACGTGTCCGACGGACTGCTGGCCGATCTCGGCCACATCGCTGCGGCGTCGAGCGTGGTGATCGACGTAACGCTGGGCGCGTTCGACATCCCGGACGTGCTGCAGACCGTCGCGGCGGCGACGGGCCGAGACCCGTACGCATGGGCGTTGGCCGGTGGGGAGGACCATGCGTTGGTCGCCTGCTTCACCGATCGGGAAGCGGTGCCACCTGGGTGGCGGGTGATCGGCGGAACCCGGACGTTGGACTCGGGTGAGGAGCCGCGGGTGCTGGTCGACGGCCAACCGTGGGCGGGGCCTCTCGGTTTCGACCACTTCGGGGCGGTCCGGTGAACACGGCGGCAACCCCGGCCGCAGGGGCTTCCCGGCTGCCGACGGCCCGGGTGCTGACCATCGCCGGTTCCGACTCCGGCGGTGGGGCCGGGATCCAGGCCGACTTGAAGACCATGCTGGCCTTCGGGGTGCACGGGATGAGTGCGCTGACCGCGGTCACCGCGCAGAACTCGGTGGGGGTGCAAGGCTGGTGGCCGCTGCCCGACGAGGCGGTTCGAGGCCAGATCCGCAGTGTGCTCGACGACATCGGGGTCGACGCGGTCAAGACCGGCATGCTCGGTACGGCCGGGACCACCCGGCTGGTCGCCGGGCTGTTGGCCGACCTGCCCGACCGGGTCCCGATCGTGGTCGATCCGGTCTGTGCCAGCAAGCACGGGGACCCGCTGATCGACGCGGCGGCCATCGACGCGCTGCGCGCCCACCTGCTCAGCGTGGCGACGGTGATCACCCCGAATCTGCCGGAGGCCGCCCTGCTGGCCGACCGGGACGGAAATCCGGCTGAGCTGGCGTCGGTGCTGCTGGGCTTCGGTCCGTCCTGGGTGCTGATCAAGGGGGGACACGCCGTCGGCGATCCGATCGACCACCTGTTCGGGGCCGACGGGACGACCGCGGAGTTCTCCGCCGCCCGCTCCGACAACCGGCACAGTCACGGCACGGGCTGCACGCTGGCCTCGGCGATCGCCAGCCGGCTCGGGCTCGGCGACGACATGCTGAGCGCGGTCGCCGCGGCGAAGGACTACATCACCGGCGCGGTCGCCGGCGGCTTTCCGCTCGGCTCCGGCATCGGCCCGACCGACCACCTCTGGCGCCTCCGGCGCTACCTGTAGTCCCGGGGTCCTGCTCCGTCATCGGTGCCTTTTGTGCCGCTATCCACGCTGGTTGTGGTCGTTGCTCCTAAAGCACGAAACGTCGTCGTCACTCAGCCGGGACTCAGAGTCGGCGCGTGACGCGAGTGACCAAAGTGATCGTGGCGTAGTCTCATCTGCCATGGCGACCCGCGCGTCTTCCCCACCGCGGTCGCGAGCCAAAACCAGCACCTCTGGTGCGGGTTCGCCGCCGCGGTCGTCCGGAAGCAAGACCAGCAGCACGCCCACGCCCACGCGCTCGCGCGCGGCTGGCGGCGGATCCAGCCGCGCGCCCGCCAAACGGACGGCGCCGGCCAAACGGACAACCAGCGCCAAGGCGCCGTCCTCGCGTTCGCGATCGACGTCTCGGCGCCGGCGGCCGAAACCGTCCCTGCCGGCCCGGTTCGGTCACGGCCTGGTCGCGATCTGGCTCGGGTTCGCCCACCTCATCGGGTCAGCCGCCCGCGCCATCGGGTCCAGTGCCAAGGACCTGGACCCAGCCCTGCGGCGCGACGGGATTGGGTTGTTCCTGATCGGCACGGCGATCGTCATCGCCGCCGAGTTCTGGTTCGGGCTGCCGGGCGCCGTCGGTCACGCCGTGCACGTCGGGGTCTCGACCTTGATCGGTGCGCTGGCGTACGCGGCGCCGCTGCTGCTGGCGGTGATGGCCTGGCGGACCCTGCGCCACCCGGAGCGTAACGGTCCCGGCGGTCGGCAACTCGTGGGTTGGTCCGCGGTGACCTTCGGTCTGCTGGGCCTGATCAACATCGCGCACGGACTACCTCGCACCGACACCCCGGAGGCGCTGCGCCAGGCGGGTGGCATCGCCGGCTATCTGTCCTCCAGTCTGCTCGCCGACCTGCTCACCCCCTACCTGGCCGTGCCGCTGTTGGTGCTGTTGCTGGGCTTCGGCCTGCTCGTCGTCGTCGGCGTCCCGTTGCACCAGATCCCCGAGCGCGTACGCGCTCGACTGGAGCCGTTCCGTCGCCCGACTGTGATCCGCGGCGAGGTCGCCGCCGACTACTCAGGCGACGAGGCGTATCAGACCCCGGTGGTCGCGGACTCCGCCAAGCGAGGCCGGCGCACGCAGCCACCCGCACTGGAGGCCGGGCCGGACAACGACGAGCCGGAGCCGATCCTGCTCGGCGGGGAGATGGCCGGTGAGCAGACCGCCACCGACGCCGACCACACCTCCGCCGGCCGCTCGAAGCGTTCGAAGAGGGTCACCGCCGGCCTGCCGCCCGGCGTCACGGTGCACGGGGAGGACGCGGAACTGGAGCCGCCGCCGCACACCCCGATTCCGCAGCGGGTCGAGCAGCTCCAACTCTCCGGCGATGTGGCCTACTTGCTGCCCGACTCCGAAAAGCTTCGGCAGGGCAGCGTGCACCGGGCCCGCACCGAAGCCAGCGACGCGGTGGTCGGTCGGTTGACCGAGGTCTTGGACCAGTTCGAGATCGACGCGGCGGTGACCGGCTACACCCGGGGCCCGACCGTGACCCGCTACGAGGTCGAGCTGGGACCCGCGGTGAAGGTCGAGAAGGTCACCGCGCTGAGCAAGAACATCGCCTACGCGGTAGCCAGCGCGGACGTCCGGATCCTGTCGCCCATCCCCGGCAAATCGGCCATCGGCATCGAGATCCCCAACACCGACAAGGAGGTCGTCTCCCTCGGCGACGTCCTCCGATCCACGAAGGCCCGCAACGATCAGCAGCCGATGACGGTCGGACTCGGCAAGGACGTGGAGGGCGGTTTCGTGATCGCCAACCTGGCCAAGATGCCGCACCTGCTGGTAGCCGGGGCGACGGGTTCCGGCAAATCCAGCTTCGTCAACTCCATCATCATCTCGGTGATGATGCGGGCCACGCCCGATGAGGTGCGGATGCTGCTGGTCGACCCCAAGCGGGTGGAGCTGACCGCGTACGAGGGCATTCCGCACCTGGTCACCCCGATCATCACCAGCCCGAAAAAGGCGGCCGAGGCGCTGCAGTGGGTGGTGCGGGAGATGGATCTGCGCTACGACGACCTGGCCGCGTTCAACTTCCGCCACGTCGACGACTTCAACAAGGCGGTGCAAGCCGGAGCGGTCAAGCCGCTGGAAGGCAGCGAGCGGGTCCTGGCGCCGTACCCGTACCTGCTGGTCGTGGTCGACGAACTCGCCGACCTGATGATGGTCGCCCCCCGAGATGTGGAGGACTCGATCGTCCGGATCACCCAGCTGGCCCGCGCCGCCGGCATCCATCTGGTGCTGGCCACGCAGCGTCCGAGCACCGATGTGGTGACCGGCCTGATCAAAGCCAACGTGCCCAGCCGACTGGCGTTCGCGACCTCGTCGATGACCGACTCACGGGTGATTTTGGACCAGCCGGGCGCGGAGAAGCTGGTCGGCCAGGGTGACGGTCTCTTCCTGCCGATGGGCACCAGCAAGGCGATCCGGATCCAGGGCGCTTGGGTGACCGAGGGCGAGGTGCGCAGCGTGGTCACGCACGTGACCGAGCAGTTGAAGCCGGACTATCGCGAGGATGTGACCGCCTCGGTCGAGTCGGCCGCCAAAGTCGCCGAGGACATCGGTGACGACCTGGAGCTGGTGCTGCAGGCCGTCGAACTGGTCGTCACGCTGCAGCTCGGCTCGACCTCGATGCTGCAGCGCAAGCTCCGAGTCGGCTTCGCCAAGGCGGGTCGGCTGATGGACATCCTGGAGACCCGGGGCGTCGTGGGCCCCTCGGAGGGCTCCAAGCCACGCGAGGTGCTGGTCCGGCCGGACGAACTGGACGCGGTGACCGACAACCTGCGCGAGGGCTGAGTCCCGTATCTGAAGCCCCACCGTCACCGGCCGAACTGTCAGCGTCAGTGTCTGCGCTGGCCCCCACCGGCGCTGACAACGCCGATGAGCTGCTGAATCGCGTACCGGTAGCCGTTGATCCCGGCGCCGGTGATCACCAGCTCGGCGATCGGTGACACGTACGAGTGATGCCGGAATCGCTCCCGGCGGTGCACGTTGCTGAGATGGACCTCGGCCACCGGCAGACCGACCCCGGACAGGGCGTCGCGGAGCGCGACCGAGGTGTGAGTCAGGCCTGCCGGATTGATCACGATGCCCGCGCAGTCGGACCGGGCGGCATGAATCGCGTCGATCAGCACCCCCTCGTGGTTGCTTTGCACGCAGCGGACGTCCCAGCCCAGCCCCGCTGCGGTCTCGGCGGCCAACTGCTCGACATCGGCCAGCGTGTGGTGGCCGTACACGTCCGGCTCCCGGGACCCGAGCAGATTCAGGTTGGGACCGTTGGCGATCAGCAGGCGACGGGTGGGGGAAGCGTCCACGTCTCGTACCGTACCGGTCCTCCTGTCCTGTTTGCCCTGTCCCGTTCCCCGGGTCCGCGCGTCCCAGGTCCGGCATACTGGAACCGTCATGACTACTGCCACCACCGTCCACGTCGTCTCGTTGGGCTGCGCCCGCAACGACGTCGATTCCGAGGAGCTCGCGGCCCGCCTGGAACTCGGCGGGTTCCGGCTGGTCGAGAACCCCGGCGACGCGGACGCAGTGATGGTGAACACGTGTGGATTCGTGGAGTCGGCCAAGAAGGACAGCATCGACACCCTCTTGGCGGCGGCTGACCTCAAGACCGACGGCCGGGCCCGGGCCGTGGTGGCGGTGGGCTGCCTCGCGGAGAGGTACGGCTCCGAGCTGGCCCAGGCCCTACCCGAAGCTGACGCGGTGCTGGGCTTCGACGACTACGCGGACGTCGCTGACCGGCTGCAGACCATCGTGGCGGGCGGTGTGCACATCCCGCACGTGCCGCGAGACCGTCGTACGCTGCTGCCGCTCGCACCAGCCGACCGCGCCGGCGCGACGGCCGGCGTCGTGACCCCTGGACACGGGATCGCCGACCTACCCGAGGGACTGGCTCCGGCCAGTGGCCCCCGGGTGCTACGGCGCCGCCTGAGCACCAGCCCGTGGGCGCCACTGAAGCTGGCATCCGGCTGCGACCGACGCTGCAGCTTCTGCGCCATCCCCGCCTTCCGGGGCTCCTATCTCTCCCGAACCCCGGCCGAGATCCTCGCCGAGGCGCGCTGGCTGGTCGACCGCGGGGTTTCGGAGGTGCTGCTGGTCAGCGAGAACTCGTCCTCCTACGGCAAGGACCTCGGCGACCTGCGGTTGCTGGAGAAGCTGCTGCCCCAGCTCGGTGCGGTCGACGGTATGGAGCGGGTCCGGGTCACCTACCTGCAGCCGGCCGAGATGCGTCCCAGTCTGATCGAGGCCATCGCCACCACGCCGGGCGTCGTGCCGTACTTCGACCTGTCCTTCCAACACGCCTCGGGGCCCGTGCTGCGCCGGATGCGGCGGTTCGGGGACACCGACTCCTTCCTCGCCCTGCTCGACCAGATCCGCACGCTGGTACCGGAGGCCGGGATCCGCAGCAACGTGATCGTCGGCTTCCCGGGTGAGACCGACGACGACGTCAGCATCCTCGCCGACTTCCTGATGGCGGCCCGGCTGGACGCGATCGGAGTGTTCGGCTACTCCGACGAGGAAGGCACCGAGGCGGTCCGGCTCAACCAGCACTTGTCGGCCGCCGAGGTCGAGGACCGGCGGACCCGGATCGCAGACCTCGCCGACGAACTGGTCGCCCAGCGGGCCGAGGAACGCATCGGGAGCCAACTCCGGGTGCTGGTGGACGAAATTGACACCGACGGACCGTCCCGGGTGGCGGTGGGACGGGCCGACCATCAGGGACCAGAGGTCGACGGAGTCACCCTGGTGAACGATGTCGAATCGCTGAGCGGAGTCGCTGTCGCGGTCGGCGATCTGCTGCAGGTCACGGTGAGTCGCACCGAGGGCGTCGACCTGGCCGGCGAAGTCGTGACTGCGGTACCGCCGCCGGTGGGCAGGTGAGTTCGCCCGGTCCGGCCGAGGAGCCGTCGAGCAGCCAGCCGCCGGTCGAGACCACGCCGTGGAACCTGCCGAACGCCCTGACCGCCTTCCGGCTGGTATTGGTGCCGGTCTTCGCCTGGATGCTGCTGGCCCACCCGGACACGTTCGGCTGGAGGCTGGCCACGGCGGGCGCCTTCACTCTGGCCATTCTGACCGACAGCATCGACGGCTATCTGGCCCGCAAGTACAACATCGTCACGAAGTTCGGCAAGCTGGCCGACCCCATCGCCGACAAGGCGCTGACCGGGATGGCTTTCATCGGTTTGTCGATCATCGACGAGCTGTCTTGGTGGGTGACGATCGTGATCCTGGTCCGGGAGTGGGGCATCACGCTGATGCGTTTCGTGATGCTGCGCTACGGAGTGATGGCCGCCAACCGCGGCGGCAAAATCAAGACCGTGCTCCAGTCGGTGGCCGTGATCGGTTACCTGCTGCCGTTGCCGGGCTGGGCCCACGTCATCGCCATGGTCGTGATGGCGTCCGCTTTCGTGGTCACCGTCGTCACCGGATTCGACTACATTCGCCAGGCGGTCAAGCTCCGGCGGCAAGCTACCGCGCCGCCGTGAGCGGAGGAGTTCCGCCGACGGCCCGAATAGGCGCTGAGATCGTGGCCCGGCTTCGGGACCGTACGGAGACGGTGGCTACCGCAGAGTCACTGACCGGTGGTCTGGTCGGGGTCATGATCACCGCGGTGCCCGGCGCGTCCGCGGTCTACCGCGGTGGACTGATCACCTACGCCACCGAACTTAAGCACGAGCTGGCGCGGGTGTCGGCGCAGACGCTGGCCACGCACGGCCCGGTCGCGGCGGCCACCGCCGAACAGATGGCCCGGGGCGCGGCCGAGGTGTGTGACGCGGCTTGGGGCCTGGCGACCACCGGCGTAGCTGGTCCTGACCCGCAGGACGGGCATCCGGTCGGTCAGGTGTTCATCGCGGTGGCCGGACCCAACCGGGGGGTGCCGCCGAGCGGCGGCCGCGGGTCCTGGGTCCGCGAGCTCTCCCTGTCCGGAGACCGGGCCGCCCTCCGGCAGCAGGCAGCGGAAGCGGCACTCGCCCTGCTGCTGACCGCGATCAAGTACCCCCGCCACTGACCACGCCCCGCCGATCCCGCTACCCCCTTTCACGTTGT
>JAKDLH010000185.1 GCA_030452945.1 Microlunatus sp.
TCGGATGCCGGTCGGTGATCTAGATGATCATCAGTCTTCCTCTTTCTGTCTTGTGGGATGTCTCATGGTGCTCGACTACGAATGGGCTGGCTATGAGTGGGCTTGGGCGACGACGGCCTCGGCCACCGCCGGGGCGACCCGGGCGTCGAACACGCTGGGCACGATGTAGCTGGGGTTGAGCTCCTCAGCCGACACGCAGTCGGCGATCGCCTTGGCGGCGGCCACCAGCATCGGCGTGGTGATGGCCGACGCGCCGGCGTCCAGCAGGCCTCGAAACAGGCCGGGGAAGGCCAGTACATTGTTGATCTGGTTCGGGAAGTCGCTGCGCCCGGTGGCCACCACCGCGGCGTGCTCGGCCGCATCGTTGGGATGGATCTCCGGGTCGGGGTTGGCCAGCGCCAGCACGATGGCCCCCTTAGCCATGGTGGCCGCCTGGTCCGCGCCGAACAGGTTCGGCGCGGAGACCCCGATGAACACGTCAGCGCCGACCAATGCCTCGTGCAGAGTGCCGGAGAAAACCTCCTCGTTGGTGTTCTCCGCGATCCAGGTGCGGTGCGCGTCGGTGTAGGTCTGGCCACGGTGGATCGCCCCGGCCCGGGCCACTCCGACAATGTGTGCGGCACCTTCGGCCTTCAACAGCTGGATGATCGCGTGACCGGCGGCACCGACCCCGGAGACGACGACCTTGACGTCCTCGATCTGCTTGCCGACCACCCGCAACCCGTTGATCAAGGCGGCGAGGACCACGATCGCGGTTCCGTGCTGGTCGTCGTGGAACACCGGGATGTCCAGCTCGTCGCGCAGCCGCCGCTCGATCTCGAAGCAGCGAGGAGCAGCGATATCCTCCAGGTTGACCCCGCCGTAGACCGGCGCCAGGGCCTTGACGATGCTGATGATCTCCTCGGTGTCGGTGGTGTCCAGGCAGACCGGCCAGGCGTCCACACCGGCGAACTGCTTGAACAGGGCGGCCTTGCCCTCCATCACCGGCAGAGCCGCGGCGGGCCCGATGTCCCCCAGACCGAGGACGGCCGTGCCGTCGGTGACGACCGCGACGGTGTTGCGCTTGATGGTCAGCCGGCGGGCGTCCTCGGGATTGGCGTGGATGGCCATGCAGACTCGGGCGACACCGGGGGTGTAGGCGCGCGACAGGTCGTCTCGGTTCTTCAGCGGCACCTTCGGCTCCACCGACAGCTTGCCGCCCAGATGCAGCAAGAAGGTACGGTCGCTGACCTTGCGCACCGTCATCCCCGGCCGGGCGTTGAGCATCTCGGTAATGCGCTCGACGTGCCGCTCGTCGGTGGTGTTGCAGGTGACATCCACCACGATGGCGTCGTGACTGGACTCGACGATGTCGAGCGCGGTCACCGCGGCCCCGGTCTCGGCCACCGCCGAAGCGAGGTCGGTGGTGGAGCCGGCGCTGGAGTCGACTCCGACGCGGAGGGTGATCGAGTACCCGGGACTGGTATTGGTGGCCATACGTGGATCTCCTCAACTATTCCGTTTCGCGGATTCTAACTTCTACTTCGTGGAAGTGCAACGGTGATGCAGATCACTGGCAGGAAACTACTCGGTCGTGCTCGGGCGGTTCACCCCGGTACCCGACCCCCCGCCGCGCTGCTGGCCTCGGGTCGGGGTCGTTGCCCCAGCGACCGTGGTCGCCGGCCGGCTGACCGGACCCTGGTTGGTGCGGGGGTCACTTGACCAACTCGTTGCCGATCCGGGCCGCGATCCGACTCAGCGCGGGCACGGCGCGGTCCCCGAAGGCTCCGTCCACCCGAGACAGCGGGCCGGACACCGAGACCGCCATCGGCGCGGGCGCACTGGGCACCGCCACCGCGTAGCACCGCACGCCCAGCTCCTGTTCCTCGTCGTCAACGGAGTAGCCACGGCGTCGGATCTCGGCCAGGTCGGAGAGCAACGCGTCGATGGTGCCGTGGCTTTTCGGGGTCGGGGTCGGCATCCCGGTCCTGGTCACGATCCGGCGCACCTCATCGTCGGTCAGGGTGGCCAGGATCGCCTTGCCGACGCCGGTGTCGTGCAGGCTGGCGCGACGCCCGACCTCGGTGAACATCCGCATGGCGTGGGCGGACGGCTCTTGGGCGACGTAGACGATCTGATCACCGTCCATCAGCGCCATGTTCGCCGTCTCTCCCAGCTGTCGGACCAGTTCGATCAGCTTCGGCTGCGCGACCCGGCCGAGTTGTCGACCGGCTCGCTCACCCAGCGGAATCAGCCGAGCACCGAGGGCGTAACGTCGCGACGGCAGCTGGCGGGCGTACCCCAGCAGGACGCAGGTCCGCAACAACCGGTGGATGGTGGGCATGGGGAGACCAGAGACTGCCGCTAGATCGCTCAGCGACGCCTCACCGCCAGCGTCGGCGATGATCTCCAGGAGTTCGAAGACCCGCTCGACCGACTGGACCGTGCCGGATCGGGCCTCGCCGGACTGTTGCGCCACCATCGGTTCCCTCTCACGTCTAGGGCTTCCACCATACAGAAGCTTAACTCCGTTGCACGGAGTGAGTTACCCCTGGGTCTTGACGCAACTTGGCCGGCTGCTCTAGAGTTTCCGCATACCAGATACTTACTTCCAAATTACGGAATAGCGAGGCAAAGCCCACACGATGACCACCTACACCGTGAACGCGTCCATTCTGCTCACCGATCTGCCGGTGGCGCAACGTCCGGCCGCCGTGGCCGACGCTGGCTTCGGGGCCGTCGAGTTCTGGTGGCCGTTCGCCACCGCCGTCCCCACTGATGTCGAGGTCGACGATTTCGTCCGCGCCGTCCGAGACGCCGGGGTGCAGCTGTCGGGCCTCAACTTCTTCGCCGGCGACATGCCCGCGGGCG
Organism: Microlunatus sp.; assembly: GCA_030452945.1. Classification (GTDB taxonomy): domain Bacteria; phylum Actinomycetota; class Actinomycetes; order Propionibacteriales; family Propionibacteriaceae; genus Microlunatus. The sequence goes on from JAKDLH010000185.1 coordinate 2,851, forward strand.
ACCGCGGGTTGGTCAGCTGGGTCGGCCGCGAGGCTGAGTTCCGCGACAACGTCGACGTGGTCGTCGGGATCGGCGAGCAGCTCGGCTGTCGCGCCTTCAACGCGTTGTACGGACTGCGCGCCGAGGACGTCGGCGCTGAGGCGGCCGACGAGCTGGGCACCGAGCATCTCCGCCTAGCGGCGGAGAAGGTTGCGGCCATCGATGGGACCGTGCTGCTCGAGCCGGTCTCCGGTGCGCCGGCGTACCCGCTGAAGACCGCGGCAGACGCGCTCGGCGTGATCGACCGAGTGGGGACACCGAACGTCAAGCTGCTGGCCGACTTCTACCATCTGGCGGTCAACGGCGACGACGTCGCCGCGGTGATCACCGACCACGGCTCCGACTTCGGTCACGTCCAGATCGCCGACGATCCGGGCCGCGGACAACCCGGCAGCGGCAACCTGCCGTTGGCCGACTGGCTGGCCGCTACCACCGCCGCCGGATACGACGGCTTCGTCGGCTTGGAGTACAAGGACGCCTCGTCCGATCCGTTTGCCTGGCTCCCCCGGGAGCAGCGCTCCGCTTGAACCGCGCACGACTCACCGACTCACCGACTCACCGACTCACCGACTCACCGACTCACGAAGGATTCGACTATGACTGACTCCAAACCTTCCATCGCCTTCATCGGCCTCGGCATCATGGGTGGTCCGATGGCCGCCAACCTGGTCAAGGGCGGCTACGCCGTCACCGGCTACAACCGCAGCCGCGCCAAGACCGACGCCCTCGTGGACGCCGGCGGCCAGGGCGCGGACAGCATCGCCGAGGCGGTGGCCGAGGCCGACGTGATTATCACCATCGTTCCCGACTCGCCCGACGTGGAGGCCGTGGCGACCGGCGAGGACGGCCTCTTCGCGCACGCCAAGTCCGAGGCTGTCTGGGTGGATTGCTCCTCCATCCGGCCGGACGTCTCGGTGAAGCTGGCTGGGCAGGCGCACGAGCACGGCATCGCCGCCGTCGACGCGCCGGTCTCCGGTGGCGAGGCCGGCGCGATCGAGGCCGCCCTGTCGATCATGGTTGGTGGTGACGCCGACGTGGTCGAGAACGTGCGACCGGTGCTGGAGACGGTCGGCAAGACGGTGGTTCACGTCGGACCCGCCGGTTCTGGTCAGACGGTGAAGGCGGCCAACCAGTTGATCGTGGCCGGCACGATCGAGCTGGTCGCCGAGGCACTCGTCTTCCTAGAGGCCTACGGCGTCGACACCGCGGCCGCCATCGAGGTCCTGGCCGGAGGGCTGGCCGGCAACCGAATCCTCGATCGCAAGGCGACCTCGATGGTGGCGCGCGAGTTCAAGCCCGGTTTCCGGGTAGACCTGCACCACAAGGACATGGGCATCATCCTGGCGGCTGCTCGCGAGGCGGGCGTCGCCATTCCCCTCGGTTCCCATACGGCCCAGCTGATGCAGTCGCTGCGCCAGCTCGGACACGGCGACCTTGACCACTCCGCCCTGCTGCTGCTGGTCGAGCAGCTGTCCGGACGTACCTCAGCGACGACCTCCGACAACTCCGACGACGACAGGAAGAACTGACATGGCCCGGATGAAGGCCGCCGACGCGGCAGTGCTGATTTTGGAGAAGGAGGGCGCCACCCAGGCTTTCGGTCTGCCCGGCGCCGCCATCAACCCGTTCTACTCGGCGATCCGTGATCACGGCGGTATCAAGCACGTTCTCGCCCGCCACGTCGAGGCCGCGTCCCACATGGCCGAGGGCTACACCCGGGCGGTGGCCGGCAACATCGGCGTCTGCATCGGCACCTCCGGTCCGGCCGGCACCGACATGATCACCGGTTTGTACTCCGCGATCGCGGACTCCACCCCGATCCTGTGCATCACCGGCCAGGCCCCCGTGGCCAAGCTGGACAAGGAGGACTTCCAGGCCGTCGACATCGCCTCGATCGCCGCCCCCGTGACCAAGTGGGCGGTGACGGTGATGGAGGCCGCGCAGATCCCCGGTGCTTTCCAGAAGGCGTTCTGGCTGATGCGAGAGGGACGTCCGGGACCGGTGCTGCTGGACCTGCCGATCGACGTGCAGCAGGCCGAGATTGAGTTCGACATCGACACCTACGAGCCACTGCCGGTCCAGCGTCCGGCCATGACTCCGGCCCAGGCGAGCAAGGTCATCGATCTGCTGACCGCAGCCGAACGGCCCGTCATCGTGGCCGGGGGCGGCATCATCAACGCTGACGCCGCCGACCGGTTGGTCGAGCTGGCCGAGCTGGTGGGGGTGCCCGTCGTCCCGACCCTGATGGGCTGGGGCCTCATCCCCGACGACCACCCTTTGCATGCCGGCATGGTGGGTATTCAAACCTCACATCGCTATGGCAACGCCACCATGCTGGAGTCCGACTTCGTGCTGGGGATCGGCAACCGCTGGGCCAACCGGCACACCGGTTCGCTGGACGTCTACACCCGCGACCGCACCTTCGTGCACATCGACATCGAGCCGACTCAGATCGGCCGGGTGTTCGCCCCCGACTACGGGGTCGCGTCCGACGCCGGTGCGGCCCTGGACGCGCTGCTGGCCGAGGCCCGGCAGCGCAAGGAGGCGCTCAACCTGCCGGACTTCGAGGTGTGGGCCAAGGACTGCGCCCTGCGCAAGTCCACTCTGCAGCGCAAGACTCACTTCACCGAGGTGCCGATCAAGCCGCAGCGGGTGTACGAGGAGATGAACCGCGCTTTCGGTCGCGACGCCGTGTACGTGTCCACGATCGGGTTGTCCCAGATCGCCGGCGCCCAGCTGCTGCACGTCTACCAGCCGCGGCACTGGATCAACTGTGGGCAGGCCGGTCCGCTGGGCTGGACCATGCCGGCGGCCCTGGGCGTGGCCACGGCTCGCCCGGACGCGAACGTGGTCGCCCTGTCGGGTGACTACGACTTCCAGTTCCTGATCGAGGAGTTGGCGGTCGGTGCCCAGCACGGGATCGGTTACGTACACGTGCTCGTGAACAACTCCTACCTGGGCTTGATTCGCCAGGCTCAGCGTGGCTTCGACATGACCTACCACGTGTCGTTGGGCTTCGACAACATCAACTCCCCCGAGCTGGAGGGCTATGGGGTCGACCACGTGAAGGTGGCCGAGGGTCTGGGCTGCAAGGCAATCCGGGTGCACCAACCCGACGACCTCGGCGCTGCGCTGCAGCGGGCTCAGGAGATCGCTAAGTCCGAGTCGGTGCCAGTCGTGGTGGAAGTGATCTTGGAGAAGGTCACCAACATCTCGATGGGAGCCGCCGGACTCGACGCGGTCAATGAGTTCGAGGCGCTGGCCATCTCCGGGGAAGATGCTCCGACGGCCATCTCGGTGATGGACAGCGCTGCTCCGGTGCCGGTCCCGGCCGTGCCCGTGATGGACTAGGCACCATGCGCCTGGTCATCGCCCCGGACAAGTTCAAGGGCTCGCTCGAAGCGGCCGAGGTCGCGGCCGAGCTGGCCGCGGGTCTGGCCGAGGGAGGACTGCGAGCCGACGTCCGCGAGGTGCCGATGGCCGACGGCGGCGAGGGCACGGTGGACGCTGCGTTGAGCAGCGGCTACCGGTCGCTCGCCGTGTCGGTCAGCGGCCCTCTCGGCGACCCGGTCACTGCGACCATCGCGGTCGACGACGACACCGGCACGGCGGTGATCGAGATGGCGGCGGCCTCGGGACTGGGGCTGCTCCCCACCGACGACCACGGGGTGGCGCGCCGGGACGCTCGGACCGCGAGCAGTCGGGGTACCGGAGAGATGATCGTGGCCGCGCTCGACGCCGGCTGCCGGCGGATCGTCCTCGGGGTGGGAGGTAGCGCCAACACCGACGGCGGGGCCGGGATGATGACCGCGCTCGGCGTCAGACTGCTCAACGCCGACGGCGCTCCTGTTGCTCCGGGCGGCGGCGGCCTGAGCGAACTGGTCGCCGCCGAGATCGACGACCTCGACGCGCGACTGAGCGAGACCGAGGTCGTGCTCGCCGCCGACGTGACCAACCCG
>JAKDLH010000186.1 GCA_030452945.1 Microlunatus sp.
TGTCCGATGTGCGTGGCGTCGTACGGGGTGATGCCACACACGTACAACCGGGCCGTGCGCCCCTCGGCGGGCTCCGGGCCAGCCGGCATCAACTTCTGCCGCGCCGTGTCGAAGAGTCGCACCCGTGGCTGATCTCCCGCGGGATCGAGCCGGGGAATCTCGGGCGCGGACCATGAGTGCATAACCGAAACCCTAACGGCAGCGACGGGTGGCGACCGTACCTCCCACTCCGCGTGGGTTTGAACCCGCGCGGTCGGGATCAGAAGGGCGGCCAGGGAATCGCCGGTCGGTGTCCGCGGGGCCGGGGGAACCGGCCCCGCGCCAGCAGCCGATCGGCTCGCTCCCAGAACGCCTCGATCTCCGGTTCCGCCAAGAGTTCGAACAGCCGGTCCGGCGTCTGATCGCGGACGGCGCGGACGCCGGCGAGCTCGGCCTCGGTGAGTTCGCTGCCCGCCCAGCCCCACAGCAACGTCCGCAGCTTGAAATCGGTGTGGAACGTGACCCCGTGATCGACACCGAAGACGTGTCCGGAGCTGGGGAGGATGTGTCCGCCCTTGCGGTCGGCGTTGTTCACCAGCAGGTCGAAGATGGCCATCCGCCGCAGCGGCGCGCAGTCGGCGTGCACCACCGACACCGAGCGATCCCGTGCGTCCAGACCGTCGACCACGTCGAACCAGCCCTCGCGCGGCAGGTCCTCGGTGGGGATGAGATCCACCAGCCTGTCCGTCTGCTGAGCATCGACATCCACCCACGCCTGCAGGGATCCTGGACCTAGCGGACCGTCGACCAGGACCGTCACCGGGACCACGTCGAAGCCGCCGGCGCACGACACCTCGTACGCTGCCACCTCCCGCAGACCGAGTGTCCCGGTGGGGAAGTCCCACAACGGCCGCTCGCCACGGATCGGCTTGTAGACGCACTCGATCAGGCCGAGAGCGGTGCTCAGCACCGCCAGGTAGGTGGCGTTGGACGCGTCGGTGAGACGCCCGGCGATCTGCAGCTCGCCGTCGGTGAGCGCTGCGGTCAACGCCGGGTGCGCCTCGTCGGGGATCTGCGCGGCGTCAGTCAACGGGCCAGGGGGGGCTAGGAGGGACGGTCTAGAACAGCGGACGGCGATAGCCGTTGGCCCGCGGACAGACGTGCCCGTCCGGATCGAGCGGCTGGAGACAGAACGGACACGGTGGACGACCGGCGGCGATCAGGGCCTGGGCCCGGGCAACGAAGTTGCGGGCGTACGAGGCGGTGATCTTGACCACGAACACCTCGTCGGCGTCGACCTCCTCGCTTCCCTCCGGCGCAGCCGTCCCTGCTGCGGGCAGCTCGGAGTCGACTTCGCTGTCATCGTCGTCGACGTTGGAGAACAGCTCGATCACGATCTTGCTGATGCTCGGATCCCACGCGATCGTCATGGTCCCGACCCGGAACTCCTCGGTGATCGGAGCGTCCAGCGGGCCGGTGTCATCTGGCGTCTTCTGGGGCGGTGGCACGTCGGTGACCGCGCCGCTGCGGCGAAGCACCTCGTTCAGCACCCGGTCCAGGTGCTCGGCCAGCACCGAGACCTGCTGCTTCTCCACCACCACCGAAGTGATGCGGTTGCCCTCGCGGGCTTGCAGGAAAAAGGTCCGCTCCCCCGGCTGACCGACGGTGCCGGCCACGAAGCGGTCCGGGGATTCGTAGCGGTGGACCAGGATCGCCATGGGCCCAAGCGTAGTCCGCGCTTCAGCTCGCGGTCTCCGCCGTCGGTTCGTGGGTCCCGAGACCACCGCCGACCGGGGCGTCATGGCTGGCACGTGAACGGCGCGCCCGCTTGGTGCCCGGCTTTCGGGGCGGGAACAGGGTCCTCAGATCGTGACCGGAGGAGTTCATGGTGACCACATACGGCCGCGCGGCGGTGTAGCGAACGACTGAGACCGACGCGGGATTGACCAGGATGCGCTGGAACGTGTCCAGATGGGTGCCGAGCGCGTCGGCCAGGATCGCCTTGATGACGTCGCCGTGGGACACCGCCACCCAGACAGCGTCCTCGCCGTGCTCAGCGTTGAGCTTTTCGTCCCATCTGCGGACCGTCCCCACCGCCCGCGCCGCCATCTCGGTCATCGCCTCGCCGCCGGGGAAGCGGACGGCCGACGGCTGTTGTTGAACGGTGCGCCACAACCGCTCCTTGCTCAGTTCCTTCAAGCTGCGGTTGGTCCAGTCGCCGTAGCCGCACTCGACCAATCCCGTGTCGACCGAGATCGGCAGCGGGTCTGTCCGGGCAGCGGCGAGCGCCTGCGTGGTCTGCCGGCAACGACGAAGCGGTGAAGTCACCATCGTTGTCAGAGCGACCCCGGTCATCCGCTGACCGAGATCGGCCGCCTGCGTGCGACCGAGGTCGTCGAGTTCGACGCCGGGACTCCGGCCCGCCAGGATGCCGGCGGTGTTCGCCGAAGTCCGCCCGTGGCGGACCAGCAGAACCGTGGCCATAGCCTCGACCCTAGTGGCCACTCGTGGGCAAGGTCGGTACTGGCCGCCTCAGGGTGCGATCGAGAAGTACCGCCCGCGGAGATGACCGAGCAGATCGGCGTCGGAATCGCCGAGTTCGACCTGTTCGATCCGGGCGGTGACCAGCGTGGACCAGCCGAGCGTCGTGCCGGGCTCGGCGATCTGGGCCCCGAGCCAGCCCGGCGCGTCGGCGAGCACCGGCCCGTACGGAGTCTCTCGCCACTCGCCCAGCCGGAACGGACCACCGGGAGCCGGGGCCAGACCGGCGAAGGCATCCGGCAAGTGGCGGTGCTGCCCGCCGAGCAGGCTGACGGCCACCGTGCGGCCGTCGGCATCGCCCGGCTGAAGGGCTTCGGTGAGGTCAGCATCAGGGTCGAGCAGGCCGACCAACATCGGCGCCGGCCCGTCGGCGACCAGCAGCGACGACACCGTCCAGCCCACCCGGCGTGCACCGACGTACGCGGTCCACAGGCTGACTGGCGCGATCATCCGACCGCGAAACCGACGCAGCGGGCTGCGCTCGCCTTCCGGCGGCAGGAAGGGATGGTCACTGTGGATGGTCACACCCTCAGTTGTAGCCGAGGACGGTGAGGGAAATCCGCCCTACGTTGTCGCGGCGCCTGTCCGGACCCGCGGATGATCCGAAACAGCACACCGATTTTCTTTACGGTCTACGGTGGTGCGGGCTCAAAACTGGCCCAGGGCGAGAGGATGCGATGGGCTGGGTCGAGGCACTGGTACTCGGGATCGTGCAGGGACTGACCGAGTTCCTGCCGATCTCCTCCAGTGCGCACCTGTCGATCGCGGGGCAGTTCTACGGCGGCACCGACCCCGGCTCGGCCTTCACCGCCATCAGCCAGTTGGGCACCGAGACCGCGGTTATCCTGTACTTCCGCAAGGACATCGCGTTGATCATCAAGAACTGGTGCTTGGCGCTGGTCGGCAAGATCCCCCGGGACGACCCCGAGGCTCGAATGGGCTGGTTGGTGATCATCGGCTCGCTGCCGATCGTGATCTTGGGTCTGCTGTTCCAGGACGCGATCGACACCGCACTGCGGAACCTGTGGATTACCACCGCCATGCTGGCGGGATTCGGCCTCGTGATCGGAGTAGCTGATCATTTCGCCCGAAACATCCGGCCGCTGGAGTCGCTGACCTGGAAGCACGGCGTGCTCTACGGGCTGGCCCAGGCCCTCGCGCTGATCCCGGGGGTCTCCCGCTCCGGGGCGACCATCGCCGCCGGTCTGGCGATGGGCTACCGCCGGGAGGCCGCCGCGAAATACGCGTTCCTGCTGGCCATCCCCGCGGTCGTCGGCTCGGGCTTCTACAAGCTCTTCGACATCTCAGCCGATCCGGTGGAGCCGGCCTGGGGACCCATCCTCTTGGCCACCGTGGTCGCGTTCGGGGTGGGATTGGCGGTCATCCACTGGCTGCTGCGCTACATCAGCACCCACAACTTCATGCCGTTCGTGATCTACCGGCTGGCTTTGGCCGTCCTGGTCGCGGTTCTGCTGCTGGCCGGTGTGCTGCAACCGCTGCCGAACGGGTAGCCCGCTCAGGTGACGCCAGCCAGTTCCAGCGCCTCGGCGGCGGTGGTCAGCGCGGATAGCTTTTCCTCCACGCTGTCGCCGTGCGGGATGATCGCGCAGGTGGTCACTCCGGCGGCGGCGAACTCCGCCAGCCGCTCGGCCAACCGCTCCTTGGGCCCCAGCAGCGAGGTCGAATCGATGAACTCGTACGGCATCGCCGCCATCGCGTCTCGTGGTCGACGCGACAGGTAGAGGTCCTGCACCGTCGCGGCCGCCTCTTCGTAGCCCATCCGGACGGCCAGTTGATTGTAGAAGTTCTGGTCACGGCTGCCCATGCCGCCGACGTAGAGAGCGGCGTACGGCCGGACCGGATCGGCGCAGGACCGGGCGTCCGCACCAACGACCAACGGGACCGTCGCCACGACGTCGAAGTCGTCCTCTTTCCGACCGGCCCGGTCGTGGCCCGCGCGCACCCCGGCCAACTGCTCGTCGGCGTACCCCGGCGCGAAGAACACCGCCAGCCAACCGTCGGCGATCTCACCCGCCAGCTCGAGATTCTTGGGCCCGACCGCAGCCAGATAGATCGGAATCCGGTCGGCGTGCGGTGTGATGGTCAGCTTGAGCGCCTTGCCGGGTCCGTCCGGCAGCGGCAGCGTGTAGGCCCGACCCTGGTACGCCACCGTGGTGCGGTTCAACGCCATCCGCACGATGTCGACGAACTCCCGGGTGCGGGCCAACGGCCGATCGAACCGAACCCCGTGCCAGCCCTCGGACACCTGGGGTCCGGAAACCCCCAAGCCCAACCGGAAACGACCCTCGCTGAGCAGGTCGAGACTCGCTGCGGTCATCGCGGTCATTGCCGGTGTCCGGGCCGGAATCTGCATCACCGCCGAGCCGATGTCTATGACGGAGGTCTGGGCCGCCAACCAGGCCAGCACCGTCGGGCTGTCGGACCCGTACGCCTCCGCCGCCCACACCACTTCATAGCCCAGCGACTCCGCGTGCTGGGTCAGTTGAAGCTGCCCCCGCACGTCGTCGGCGCCCACCAGGTAGCCCAGATTCAGTCCTAACCGCACTTGACCAACCTAGCGGCGGATAGCCTCTGCGCCCATGGAGACGCGTCGAGTCGGCACCAGCGGGCTCGAGACATCGCGGCTCGGCTTGGGCACGTTGACCTGGGCCCGGGACACTCCGGAGGAGCAGGCCCGAGGTCTGTTACAGCTGTTCTGCGAAGCCGGCGGCACCCTGATTGACACGGCGGCGGCGTACGGAGCCGGGGATGCCGAGCGGTTGGTGGGCAAGCTGGTCGCCCAAGTATCCTCCCGCGACGAGGTGGTGATCGCCACCAAGGCCGGTTTCGTGGTTCGCGACGGCAAGCGCGCGGTCGACACCTCCCGCCGAACCCTGCTCCGTGATCTGGCCGGGTCGCTCAAACGGCTGGGCACCGAATACGTCGACCTGTGGCAGATTCACGCTTGGGGCGCCTGCCCAGTGGAAGAGACTCTGAGCGCGCTGGACCACGCGGTCCGCCAAGGGATGACCCGTTATGTCGGGGTGAGCAATTTCGTCGGCTGGCAGACCGCACAGGCGGCGACCTGGCAGCGCGCGGTGCCCGGGCGGGAGCCGCTGACCAGTCTGCAGGTCGAGTATTCGCTGTTGGCCCGTCGGGCCGAGATGGAGGTGGTGCCAGCGGCGGAGGCGTTCGGGATGGGCGTGTTCCCCTGGTCGCCCTTGGGTCGCGGCGTGCTTACCGGCCAATACCGGACCAGGACTCCGAAGGGCTCGCGAGCCGCGTCGGACCACTTCGCGTGGTTCGTCGAGCCCTATCTGGAGCAGCGCAGCAAAGGGGTGGTCGAAGCGGTCGTCCGGGCCGCCGAGGGGCTCGATCTCACCCCGCTGCAGGTGGCACTGCTGTGGGTGCGCGATGCGCCCGGAGTGACCGCTCCCCTGCTCGGTGCCCGCACGCCCGGTCAGCTGGCACCAGCCCTGGCCACCGAGGAGTTGACCCTGCCCGCCGAAATAGTGTCGGCTCTGGACGACGTGTCCGGGGGTCCCAACCTCAGCCGGTCGGTCACACCGTCAGCGGCACCCGGATGATCTTGCGCCGGATCCAGACGTCTCGGGTGCCGTCCCGGTAGCGACGCAGCCGGGTGAGCTCCCAGCCGCCGTACTCGGCCTGGTCGGTGAGCAGCTTGCGTACCGCGCTACGCGGAAGTGTCCGGTCCAACCGGACCTTCGTTACCTCGTACTCGACGCTTCGGCTGCTCATTGAGGCTCAGCGTAATAGCGCCCGAGCGCCGAAGAACCGGTGAGCTCCGGACCGACCCAGCCCCACGGACGCTTGCTATAGTTCTCGACGCTGTCGGTCTGGACAGCGAGTCCGGGTGGCGGAATAGGTAGACGCGCTAGCTTGAGGTGCTAGTGCCCCTTACAGGGCATGGGGGTTCAAGTCCCCCCTCGGACACATCTAGCCCAGGTCATCTGATGTCAACGGCCAGTTTGTGGTCTCCGCTGGTGGCCAGCAGAAGTCCCCACCCCTGGTTCGGCGTTTCCTAGGGTTTGTTGATCTTGGTTCCTCCTCGTTGTCGGGCTTGGCGCATGCGGTAGGACTCGCCGTCGGTGACGACGGTGTTGGCGTGGTGGAGGAGCCGGTCGAGCAGGCTGACGGCGGTGGTGTGTTCGGGCAGGAACCCAACGGCGCGAAGCGAGTTCGGGTCATGTATGTCAGATGAACGGTGGATCTGATCTGTCCCCAGGTCTCGAAAGGCCAATGGGAGCCGACCTCGATGATTCATGGGGTTCCGAGTGGGCTGATCGGGTCGCTTGTTGATCA
>JAKDLH010000187.1 GCA_030452945.1 Microlunatus sp.
GACGCCAAGCGTCGAACTCAGCGGGCTTGGCGCCCCATTCAACCTCGAGATCAAGCGCAGCCACGTCTACTTCGCCGACGGTGGGCTCAACCTCGTCGGCCGCGTCAAGAGCGGCGGCACCTTCAAAACTCTGGCGGCCGACCAGGCGGGTGCCTCGGGGGTGGCGCTGTCCAGGAACGGCAAGCACCTGGCCTTCACCACCACCGAAACCAACGAGAACACCTTCGAGAACACCGCCAGCGGACTCAACCTCTGGGGACCGCGAGGCAAGCGGATCTACGCCGACACCCTCGCCTACGAAAAAGCGAAGAACCCTGACAAGATCAACTTCTACGGGGTGAGGCATCCGAGTCAGTGTCAGGTCGATGCGCTGGCCGGCGCCGGAATCCCGGTCGGCGATTACGGGCAAGTGGACTCGCACGCCTACTCCGTGGCCGCGTGGGCCGGCGGTTGGGTGGTCGCCGACGCCGGTTCCAACACGTTGTGGTGGGTGAATCGCAAGGGCAAGATCAAGACGATGGCTGTGTTGCCACCGCAGCCGACCCGGATCACCGCCGCGATGGCGACCTCCCTCGGACTCGATCCGTGCGTCGCGGGGATCACCTACAACTTCGAGCCGGTGCCCACCGACGTCGAGGTCGGCCGGGACGGCTTCCTGTACGTGACCACGCTGCCCGGTGGACCAGAAGGACCGGAGCTGGGCGCGCGCGGCAAGGTCTGGCGGGTGAACCCGTTCAACGGCAGGGCGAGGGCGGTGGCCAGCGGATTCCTCGGAGCCACGAATCTCGCCCTCGGCAAGCACGGTGAGATTTACGTGGCTGAACTCTTCGCCGGCCGGATCTCCACTGTCTACTGCGGTCGGGCCAAGCCGTACCTGACCCTGCCCGGCGTGGTGGCGGTGGAGACCAGCTCCTCGGGCGAACTCTGGGCGGCGACGCTCGGTAACGAGGATCCGCCGGCTCCCGGAACCATCGTCAAGATCACCAAGGGGAAGCCGCACCAGCAGGCGAAGATCCGACCCTGATCGACCAGTCGCATCGGTAGGGGTGGGCAGCAACCACCCCCACCGGCTACTAGCTGCGGCCGCACCGGAGTGCCCCACGACCAGAGACGAACGCGGCCGGGTTCGAGCACGGATTAGGCTGTCCCCGTGAACTGGAAATGGGTGCTGGCGTTGGGTGCCGTCGCGGGCGGGATGGTGTGGGCCGCGTATCGGAGGAACCAGAAGGAACTGGCCGACGCCGCCTTGTGGGCCGAGGCCACCGATCCGGTCGTCCGGCACGACGGTGACAGCTAGCTCCCAGCCCCGCCGAACCGTGCCCTGGGTGGGTCGGGCGCGACCCATTCGTTGACCATCAGTGTCGTTTGAGCGCACGGAAGACGTCCACTGGTACGGTCCGAAGCACCATGCCGCTGCACGTGTCGTTCGACCCGCCGATCCTGACCCTGGACGCTTCTGACACCGAGTCGTCGACGACGCCGGCAGCGGCCGCCCAGGATCTGCTGCGTGCAGCTCTGGCTCCCCGCTTCGCGGTCGACGTGGAGCGCAGCCGCGTCGAGGTGCTCACCCACCTGGATACCGTTGACGGCCGACTCCACCAAGCCGGTATAGACCTGGCCCACCTGCCTCGTCGGAGACGGTTGGTGGCGATCGTCGCGGGTGTGCAGACCGACCAGCAGGTGACCGGCGTCCGCTGGCCGGCCCTGGCCACCGACCTGCCGGCCGGTGCGGTCATCGATCTGGTTCGCAAACCGGCCTGGATCCGAGCGCTGATCCCCTACGCCAGCACCGAGGCTGACACCACGACTTTCGCGGTGCGAAACTCCGACGGAAAGATCGTGGTTCGGATTCACTGGACCGCCGCCTTCTTGACCCAGCCGGCGTCGGTGCGGATCGCCGCGCGGGTCGGGATCGAGGCCTTGCGGGGCTACCGGTCCGAGGCTGACCAGGTCCGCGCCGCGCTGTTGGAGACCACCTCTCTGGTGCCGAGTGTGGAGTCCTGGTTCGACACCGTACGGACCCTGCCGGCGCTGCGGCCGAAGGTCGCCGAACGCTTCGGGATGCAGCCCGATCAGGCGGCTGACTTCGCGGTGGCTGATGCGCTGCTCGGCTATCTGGCCGAACTGGACGCGACGGTTGACGGGATCATCGCCGACATCGACACCGAATACCTGCACGACTTCCGGGTCGCGGTACGGCGGACCCGGACGGTGTTGAAGCTGCTGGGCGACGTGCTGCCGCCGGGTCTGGCCGGCCGTACGGCACCGGAGTTTCGCTGGCTGGGCGACGTCACCACCCCGACCCGTGACCTTGACGTCTATCTGCTCGAGCTTGATGATCTGGCGGCCACGGTCACTCATCCCGACGACCTGAGCGCGTTCGGAGCCTACGTACGCGAGCGCCGGGCCTCGGCCCAGCGGGAGCTGGCCAAGGCGCTGAAGTCCAAGCGGTACACCGATCTGGTCGAGTCTTGGCGGGCCGCGCTGGCCGAAGTGATCGCGCATCCCTCGCACGCCGAGCAGACCGCTTCCGACCTCGCGGTCGAGCGGTTGCACAAGGTGTTCGCCAAGTGTCAGAAACGGTCGCGCAAGATCACCGCGGACTCCCACTCCGAGCTGGTGCACGATCTTCGCAAAGCCTGCAAGGAAATGCGCTATCTGATGGAGGTATTCAAACCGCTCTGCGACAAGCGGGCGTACAAGAACGTGATCGCCGACTTCAAGGAACTGCAGGATCTGCTCGGGGAGTTCCAGGATGGTGAGGTCCAAGCCGCGGCCTTGCGCCAGTTCGCCCACGAGATGGTCCAGGCGGGCAAGGTCGACGCGAACGCGATCCTCGCCATGGGGGAGTTGTCCGGGAAGTTCGAGGCTCGTCAGAGGGCCGCGCGGGAAACCCTGACCGAACACCACGAGAACTATCTGGGCCGCAAGGCGGCCGCCCACGTCGATCGGCTCGTGCGGAAATGACGGCTCATGTGGAAGTGGCATCGGCAGTCAGGACGGCGCCCTCGGCTGGTGCGGCCTCGGCGGTGTTCCGGCGGGAGGCAAACGGATGAAAGTCATCGCGAGCTACAACCTCAAAGGCGGCGTGGGCAAGACGACCGCGGCGGTGAACCTGGCCTATCTCTCGGCCCGGCAGGGACGTCGGACGCTGCTGTGGGATCTCGACCCCCAAGGAGCGGCCACCTACCTGTTCCGGGTGAAACCGCGGGTCAAGGGTGGCAGTCCCAAGTTGGTGGGGGGCTCGCGGCCGATGCTGGACGCGATCAAAGCGACCGACTTCGAGCACCTCGATCTGTTGCCGGCGGACTTCACCTACCGACACATGGACATCGACCTCAACGAACGGCCCAAGCCGCAACGCACCCTGCGGCGGCTGCTGTCGCCGCTGTCGGCCGAGTTCGACGTGGTCATGCTGGACACCCCGCCGAGCCTGTCGCTGGTCTCGGAGAACGTGCTCCGGGCTTCCGACCTGGTGCTGGTGCCGCTGATCCCGACCGTGCTGTCGGTGCGCACATTCGAGCAGCTAGCGACCTTCACCCGGGAGCTGAAAGGCCGCAAACCCAAGCTGCGCGGGTATTTCTCGATGCTGGACCGTCGACGCAAGCTGCACCAAGAGATTCTGGCCGAGTTGCCGCAGGAGAACCGGCAGGTCAGCTCGATCGCCATCCCGTCGGCCAGTGCCGTCGAACAGATGACCGTACGCCGGGAGCCGCTGGTCGCCTTCTCGGCCAAGTCCCCAGCCGCGCAAGCCTTCGGGCAACTCTGGGACGAGGCCGTCCGCCTGCTCGACCTGCCGGAGGCGACGCCTAGTTCGAACTGAGCGGATAGGAGACGACATGCTCGAGGAGATTCGCGACTCCTTGTACACGACCGCCTGGTTCGGGTTGATGACCGCGGTCTGGTTCGGCTGGGCTCAAGAGGAGCCGCCAGCCCGTGGGCGGACGGCGCTCATCGTCGGCGCGGTCCTTGGGCTCGCCATTGCCGTGGGCTTCGGGGTGCTCACGGCGCTGCACTGGCCGGAACCCACCGCGCTGACGGGGCGCTACGGCTTGTTCGGGATCGTCGTGGCCGCAGAGGTCCTGCTCGCCGGTGGCGGCGCGGCCGGGTTCCTGCTGACCGGACACGGACGCTGGGTGGCCTGGTGGGTGGCTCTGGTCGTGGCCGTACACTTCATCAGCTTGGCCTGGATCTTCAGCGGCCCGTCTCTGGTCTGGCTTGGGATCGTCGAGGTCGTGGCGCTCGCGGTCGTAGCGGTGCTGGTCCGGAGCAGCGCCTATCCGACGAGCCGGTGGGTCGGTCCCGTCATGGGCCTCACGATTCTTGCGTTCGCGGTGGTGAACGGCGTCGCGGTCTTGCAGCGGATGGCCAGCGCTTGAGCTGGTGCGGTGCTCCACTTGCGGCCGGCTGCGGCTGCGCGAGCTGACCGCCGGGCCGCCACCAGCCCAGCGGTGATGGACCCGCTCGACCTGCTCCCGGGGCTACAGCTGGTCGACCCCGATGAGGCCAGCGGCTCCTCACAGGTCGGCGTTGGTGGCACCCCACCGCAAGAGTTCGGTGAGACCGGTGTCGCCGTCTGGAGGGTCGAGCAGTCCGGCTCGCCACCCGTCGGGGCCGTAGCTGCCGACGGTGCGGTTGGCCAGGCTGAACACCCCGAATGACACCGGACATTCGACGGCGCGACCCAGGACAACCGCCGTGATCGCGGCGTTGGCGGTGACGGACATGTCGATGAGCGTCTCTCGGTAGCGCGGATGGTCGCGAACCTCCCGCCCGTACCGGTCGATCAGGGTCAGGTCGGCCATCCGCACCCCAGCCAGCAGGGCGTCGACGATGGCCCGCAGCGACGGATCGTGGATGACGTTGAGATAGACCTGGGGCGAGAGCAACGCATCGACCGCGGCCGAGACCGCGCCACAGCCGGTGTGGCCGAGCACCGTGATCACCCTGACCGTCGGCAGATTGGCGACCGCGTAGTTCAGGCTGCCGAGACACTCACGACCAGGAACATTGCCGGCCACTCGGACGACGAAGATCGAGTTGCCCGCCTGGTTGAACAGCAGCTCGACCGGTGCGCGGGCGTCAGCGCACGCCAGCACGGCGGCGAAGGGCTCCTGGGCCAGACCCACCCCTGCCGTCGGTGGCAACCCGAAGGCTTCCGGGCCGACCGAGATCACCTGCCGGCCGCCATGGTCACCGATCTTGGCGAAGTCGGCGTTTCCGCTTTCCAGCCGTCTGCGGGCTTCGGCCGCCGTGGCTGGTCGCGCCGGTCGCTCCTCGCCGGGCCGGACCTGGTGCCAGATGATTTCTCGCTGCTCGGGCATGGCTCAATCTAACGGTGTGGGAGGAGTAGCCGGCAAAGAGCAATGGTACGATATTCCGTAATTACGTACATAAGGCAAGGAGGCTGCCTGTGGAGCGATTGAAGGCGGACCGACCGTCCCGGCGCAGGTCACTGTTGGTCGTGTCGGTCTGTGCCGCTGTGGCCCTTCTGGCCGGACTGGCCTGGCGTCCGGCCCCCGCTCAGCTGCCGCCCACGGCTATCGGGGACTCCGAACTCGCGGACCTCGGGCGCGCGGTCATGGGGGAGGACCGGCCGGCGTTGGCTGTCGCCTGCGTCTCCGCGACGGCGACCAGGACGGCGGTGATGGGTGCCGAGCCGGGGACGCGGTTCGAGATCGGCTCGATCAGCAAGGGTCTGACCGGTCTGCTGTTCGCCGACCTGATCGCGCGCGGTGAGGTCAGGGCCGACACCCGGTTGGGGGATCTGCTCCCGGTGACCGGCGAACTGGCGAAGGTCACGTTGGCCCAGCTAGCCACCCACACCTCGGGTCTGCCGACGCAGCTGCCCACCCTCGGCCAGCTCGGACGGAACTACTGGGCGAGCCTGACCGCCGGAAACCCGTACGACAGCACGGTGCCGCAACTGCTGGACGGCTTGCGGGGCGTGTCTCTGGACGCCGAGCCGGGCACCTACTCCAATCTCGGATTCGAGCTGTTGGGCGCAGCTCTGGCCGCCGCCGCGGACCGTCCGTACCGCGATCTGCTGCGTGAGCGGATTCTCGATCCGGTGGGACTGACCGCGGCGAGCGTTCCGTACGCCGACAGCGAGCTGACCGAGCGGGATCTGCTCGGCCAGACCGCCGGTGGTCGAACCGCCGACGCCTGGTTGGGCGAGGCGATGGCGCCGGCCGGTGGGGTCCGGGCCGACATCGACCAGATGGCCGCCTTCGCTCAACAGCTGCTGACCAACCAGGCGCCGGGCCTCGACGCGCTGGCGCCGAAGGACACCAGGGGCGACACCGCGACCGGGTGGGCCTGGATCACGCTCGCGTCGCCAATCGACCAGCATCCGGTGACCTGGCACAACGGCGGCACCGGCGGCTTCACGTCGTTCCTGGGCCTGGACCGCGAGCACAAGACGGGGGTGGTCGTCTTGTCCGCCGTACAGGAACCTCCGAACGACACCACCCTGGCCGGATTCGATCTGCTGCACCGGATCGGAAACTGCGCATGATCATCTCCGTGGTGCTGTGGCTCGTCGCGGTGGCCCTCGTGGTGATCTTCGTCGGGCGGGCGTGGTCGCTGGGATCTCTGGCCGCAAAGGGACGCGGCCAGCTGGTGCGCACCGGCGTCGACGCCGTGGTGGCGCTGGCCTTGGTGCGAGCGCTGGTCCCACCACCGGGGCTGGGCGCGTGGGTATGGGTCGCGGCGGCGGTTGCCGTCGGAATCGGGGTCGCCGGGATTATCTTGGGCTGGCCGAACGTGCCGGCCGATCGGCGCCGATGGCCC
>JAKDLH010000188.1 GCA_030452945.1 Microlunatus sp.
CAAAAAACCCCAGGGGGGGGGGGGGGGGGGCCGGGGGGGTCGGGGGCCCCCCCACGGCCGTCGGGCGCCCCCCCCGGCAAAACCCTAGCGACAACGAACGGGAGGACGGAGCCGGACGCTCGCGGGTACAGTCCACCCCTGTGGTCGAGGCGCTGGCATACGTGGTGATGGCCCTGGCCGGCGGAATGGTCTGTTGGGGGCTGGTCACGGCGGCGGTGAACAAGCCGCCGGGCAAGGCACAGTTGCTTTACGCTGCTGCGGTCGAGCTGGTCACCATCGCGCAGACGGTCGTGGCTCTGGTCGGCTTGGCGCAGGGTTCGCGGCCCGGTGAGCTGGCGACCACGATCGGCTACCTGATCGGCATCGTGGTGCTGATTCCGGTCGCCTGGTTCTGGGCCAACGTGGAACGGACCCGGTTCTCCGGCGTTGTGCTGGCGGTCGCCGGCCTGGCCGTGGCGGTGATGACCCTGCGGCTGCTGCAGCTCTGGACGTCGGCCGGATGACCAGCGAAGCGAGGCCCGAGGGACCGTCGACCACCTCCTCCGGTCCCGGCAAGGTCCTGATCGCGGTCTACGGAGTCTTCGCCCTCGCCGCCTGTGCCCGAGCCGGAGTCCAGCTGGCGACCCGGTACGCGGAAGCGCCGCTGGCCTACCTGCTGTCGGCGCTGGCCGGCGTCATCTACGTGGTCGCGACGATCATGCTGGCCCGTGGCACCCAGACCTCGCGTCGGGTGGCCACGGTGGCGATCGTGGTCGAGCTGATCGGCGTGCTGAGCGTCGGTTTGCTCAGCGTGCTCGACCCGGCCGCCTTCCCCCGGGCCACGGTGTGGTCGAACTTCGGCGCCGGCTACGGGTTCGTGCCGCTGCTGCTGCCGATCCTCGGCCTGATCTGGCTGTGGCGAACTCGCACGCGCGAGTCCGGCTCGGGTTCCGGCTCGACCAGTAGTGGGTCAAGGCGATGACATTCCCGTCGACCTCGTACGCCGCCGTTGGGCCATCGATCTTTCGGGCGCCAACCGTCGGGTCGTGACCGGAGTTGGCCGAGCATCTCCTCGCCCCAAATCACCGCAGCTGACCCCGCTGATCATCCGCCGAGTGGGTTCGCTCGACATCTCGCCGGTCCGGCCGACAGGTGCAGCGGACGGATATGCTCCCCTCGACAACGGGACCGTGGACGCGAGGTGGGCATGGTCAAGTACCGCGACAGCGCACAGCTTGATCCGTCGCAGCTGGGTGGCTCGCGCCGTGGCTCGGGCGGGAAGATCGCGATGGGCGGCGGTGCCGGACTTCTGGTGGTGATCCTCGCCCTGGTGTTTGGCCTCAACCCCAGCGATCTCCTCGGCGCGGGCTCCTCCACCGGAGGCGAACCGGGGACCTCCGCCGCCGCGCCCTACCAGCAGTGCCGGAGCGGGGCAGACATCCAACGTGATCGTGAGTGCCGGTTCGTGGCGTACACGAACTCGATCCAGTCGTACTGGACCGGCACCTACGACGGCTACCGAGAAATTCAGGTGGTGCCGTTCACCGGCCAGGTCGGGACTGCGTGCGGTACGGCGAGCGCGGCGGTCGGGCCGTTCTACTGCCCGGGCGACACCACGGTCTACCTCGACACTGGGTTCTTCGACCAACTCACCGGCCAACTCGGGGCGCAGGGCGGCGACGCGGCGGAAGCGTACGTGTTCGCGCACGAGTTCGGCCATCACATCCAGAACCTGACCGGGGTGATGCGCAAGGTTCAGTCCCAAGGCGCGGGTCAGACCGGTCCGAAGTCCGGTGGGGTCAGGCTGGAGTTGCAGGCGGACTGCTACGCCGGCGTCTGGCTGAAGCACGCGGCCAATGACCCGGACTCGCCCATCCAGGAGATCACCCGCGACGACCTGAACCGCGCCGTCGACGCGGCGGCCGCGGTGGGGGACGACCGGATTCAACAACGAACGCAGGGTCAGGTGACCCGAGAGAGCTGGACGCACGGCTCGGCCGCCCAGCGGCAGAAGTGGTTGAACCAAGGCTTCAGCAGCGGCGATCCGAACTCCTGCAACACCTTCGCCGCTGGGGCGCTCTGAGTCGCCGGCGATGACGGCTGACTCGGCCCCGACCGGCGGGCCTCCCAGGCGATCTGAGCGCTCCCGCGCATGCCACAATCCGGACCATGGAACCAGCGT
The DNA here is from genome assembly GCA_030452945.1 of Microlunatus sp. Classification (GTDB taxonomy): domain Bacteria; phylum Actinomycetota; class Actinomycetes; order Propionibacteriales; family Propionibacteriaceae; genus Microlunatus. Next base: position 2,162 of record JAKDLH010000188.1, read on the forward strand.
CTCTGCCCTGGATCACCCGCCTGATCTCCCTTGACACCACCAGCCGCGACTCCAATCTCGAGCTGATCGAGATGGTGGCCGAGGAACTGCGCGGCCACGGGATCGAGCCGACCCTGTTCCCGACCGAGGACGGGCGGAAGGCCAACCTGGTCGCCACCGTCCCGGCGGCCGACGGTTCACGAGCCGGTGGGGTAGTGCTGTCTGGTCACACCGACGTGGTGCCGGTCGACGGCCAGTCGTGGTCCAGCGACCCGTTCACGCCCGAGATCCGCGACGGCCGGCTGTACGGTCGTGGCACGTGCGACATGAAGTCGTTCATCGGGGTGGCGATGCACCTGTTGCCCCGGATGGTCGACGCGTCGTTGCGGGAGCCGATTCACCTGGCTCTGACCTACGACGAGGAAGTGGGCTGCATCGGTGGGGACGCCATCGTCCGGCAGATCCCGGAGCTGGGTCTGACTCCGCGGCTCTGCTTCGTCGGTGAACCCTCCAGCATGCGGGTGATCCGGGCGCACAAGGCGATCAATTTGCTGGAGGTGACGGTCCACGGGGTAGCGGCCCACTCCTCGCTGACCCCGCAGGGAGCGAACGCGATCCACTACGCCGCTGAGTTGATCGGCTACGTACATGGGTTGGCTCGCCGGTGGCGGGACCAGGGCCCGTACGACGACCGCTACCGGGTGGCCTACACGACCACCGGCGTGAACCTGATCGAGGGCGGAAACGCGGGCAACACCGTCCCGGCGCGCTGCACCCTGCAACTGGAGTTCCGGGCGCTGAGCGCCGTCGACCCGGCAGAGGTGATCGCCGGGATCAGGGCCGAAGCGGCGGAGATCGAGAAGCGGATGCAGCGCGAGCAGCCGACGGCTCGGGTGGAGATCCGCGAGCTCTCCGCCGTACCCGGCCTGGACACCGCGACCGATTCCGCGGCCGCCGCCCTGGCGGTCGAGTTGGGCGGGCACGCCAGCGACGACAAGGTCACCTACGGCACCGAGGCCGGACAGTTCGCCGGCATCGGTGTCGACACGGTGGTCTGCGGCCCCGGCGACATCGCCCAGGCCCACGCACCGGACGAGTTCGTCGACCTCGATCAGATCGAGCAGTGCGAGCGATTCGTCGCCGCGCTCGTGGACCATCTCAGCGCCGAGCCGGAGTCGCCGCGATGAGTTCGACCACTCCCATCGTCGAGTTCGGACCCGACGACCGTCGCCGGGCTCGCCGGGCTGTCGTCGCCGCCTCTCTGGGCAACGCCCTGGAGTGGTTCGACATCATCATCTACGCGTTCATGGCCCCGGTGATCAGCCGGCTGTTCTTCCCCGAACTGGGCGACCCGATCGGCCTGATCGTCACCTTCGGCCTCTTCGGCGTCTCCTACCTGATCCGGCCGATCGGCGCCGTCGTGATCGGCAGCTACGGCGATCGGCGCGGCCGCAAGGCGGCGCTGACGCTGACCATCGCCTTGATGACCCTCGGGGTCGCGTTGATGGCGTTCGCGCCGACGTACGCCACCATCGGTATCGCGGCGCCGCTGCTGATCGTGGCCTCCCGGCTCATTCAGGGCTTCTCCGCCGGTGGCGAGTTCGGCTCGGCGACGGCGTTCATGACCGAGAACGCGCGGCAGCGTAAGGCCTTCTACGCCTCCTGGCAGGTCGCTACCCAGGGCATCTCGATGTTCCTGGCCGCCCTGTGGGGCTTCGTGCTGAACATCGCCGTCGACCCGGCCACCTTGGACGCCTGGGCCTGGCGGTTGCCGTTCATCTTCGGTTTGCTGATCGGTCCGGTCGGGCTGTGGATCCGGCTGCGGATGGACGACACCCCGGAGTTCGCCGCAGCCGAGAAGGTGGAGTCTCCGCTGGGTTGGACGTTCCGGCACCACACCATTCGGGTGCTGACCGCCGCCGCCTGTGTGGGCGTGGCCACCATGAGCGTCTACCTGATCACCTACCTGCCCACCTTCGCCCAGAAGAACCTCGGTCTGCCGTCCTGGAGCGGGTACGCCGGCGCGGTCGTGGCCGGCTTCGTGATCATGGTCGGCTCACCATTGATCGGCCTGCTGGCCGACCGGGTGGGACAGACCAGGATCATGCTGACCGCAGCCGTCGTCGGTCTACTGGCCGCCTACCCGATGTTCGCGCTGCTCACCGGGCGGCCCACCGTGGGCGCGCTGATCGTGGCCGAGGTCATCATCGGCATCCTCGGCGCCTCCTACTTCGCCCCACTGCCGTCGATGCTGTCGGAGATGTTCCCGGTTGAGGTCCGCACCACCGGGATGTCGCTCTCCTACAACATCGGTGTCACCCTGCTCGGCGGCTTCGCACCCACCGTGCTGGCCTGGCTGGTCACCTACAACCTGCACGCCCCCAGCTTCTACTACATGGTGGTCGCGGTGATATCGATTGTCGGTCTCATTGTGGCCCGACGGGTGTATGCAAGCCGCTGATCTCCGGGCGTGGCCCGGAGTTCAGCGGCGCGGCTTAGGGCGCTGCCGTTGCGTTGCTCGATTCACGAGCGCTCAGCCGACATTGCAGGTGACACCGGTAGCGTGCACCGGGCAGTAGCCGAACGGGTTCTTGTCCAGGTACTGCTGGTGGTAGTCCTCGGCGTAGAAGAACTCATCGACCGGCGCGATCTCGGTGCTGATGTCGCGGTAGCCGGCCCGGCTGAACTCGCTCTGGAACTGATCGCGCATCTTGACCGCCGTCTCGTACTGCTCGGAAGTGGTGGTGTAGATCGCTGAACGGTACTGGGTGCCGACGTCGTTGCCCTGCCGCATTCCCTGAGTGGGGTCGTGGTTCTCGAAGAACACCTTGAGCAGCTTCTCGACATCGGTTCTGGTGGGGTCGAAGCTGACCTTGACGATCTCGGTGTGGCCGGTCTTGGCGCTGCACACCTCCTCGTACGTCGGGTTGGGGGTGAACCCACCCGCGTAACCCACGGCTGTGTTGGTCACGCCGTCGGTTGTCCAGTACAGCTTCTCCGCACCCCAGAAACAGCCGAGAGCGAGGTAGATGACCTCCGAGCCGGCCGGCACCTGCTGCACCGGGATGCCGAAGGTCTCGTGGAAGGTGGGCTCCGCCAGCACGGCGCGGTCCCGGCCGCGCAGCGCGCGGGTGGGCTCGACCATGGTGACCTTCTGCGGGGAGAACAACATGTACAGCTCCTTGTCTGCTCGGCGCGCCCGCCACGGGCGGTCCGACGTCTTCAACGCTGCCAGGAGAGCGACTGTTCCGATTCCGGCGGGAAACACGTTGCGGTCCTGGCCATGACAAACAGGTGGCTCAAGCGCGGGACCGGGGGAGACACGCCGCGGAGTGGCCGTTCAGCCACGCGGTTGTCACCGGTTGGGAGGTCGCTTGTCTGGCGTGCCCGCCGCGTACGCTCGCCAGCATGACCGAACACCCAGGTTTCGCGACCCGCGCCATTCATGCCGGGCAGGCCCCCGACCCCACCACAGGGGCGGTGATCCCGCCGATCGTGGCCTCGTCGACGTTCGCCCAGGACGGTGTCGGCGGGCTGCGCCACGGTTACGAGTACTCCCGGTCGGGCAATCCGACCCGCACCGCGCTGGAGGAGTGCCTCGCGGCGCTGGAGGGGGGAACCCGCGGCTTCGCGTTCGCCAGCGGCCTGGCCGCTGAAGACACTCTGATCCGCTCGATCGCCAAGCCGGGCTCGCACATCGTCCTGCCGCACGACGCCTACGGCGGCTCCTTCCGGCTGTTCGACCGCGCGTACGCCCCATGGGGTCTGCGGACCGATCCGGTCGACCTGACCGATCTGGCCGCGGTCGAGGCGGCCATCCAACCCGGCGAGACGCTGGCCGTCTGGGTGGAGACGCCGACCAACCCGCTCATGTCGGTGGCCGACATCTCGGCCATCGCCGACCTGGCCCATTCCCTCGGTGCGCTGGCGATCGTGGACAACACGTTCGCCTCGCCCTACCTGCAGCAGCCGCTCGAGCTGGGCGCCGACGTCGTGGTGCATTCGACCACCAAGTACTGCGGCGGACACTCCGACGTGGTCGGGGGCGCGGTCGTGGTCGCCGATCCCGAGTTGGCCGAGAAGGTGCAGTTCCACCAGAACGCGCTCGGCGCGGTCGCTGGCCCCTTCGACGCGTGGCTGGTGCTCCGTGGGCTGAAGACCCTGGCCGTACGGATGGAGCGGCACAGCGACAACGCCGAGGCAGTGGCGGACTTCCTGCTCGGTCACCGGGCAGTCAGTGACGTGTTCTATCCAGGCCTGGACGACCACCCCCAGCATGACGTGGCCAAGCGGCAGATGCGGCGGTACGGCGGTATGGTCTCGTTCGGAGTCGGTGCCGGTGAGCAGGCGGCCGTCGACCTGTGCGGCCGGACCGAGGTCTTCACCTTGGCGGAATCGCTGGGTGGGGTGGAGTCGTTGATCGAGCACCCCGGCCGGATGACCCACGCCTCCGTCGCGGGCACCGCCCTGGAGGTGCCCGGTGACTTGGTCCGTCTCAGCGTCGGACTGGAGGACGCCGAGGACCTGTTGGCGGATCTGGATCAGGCCTTGCGCTGACCGTTGGAGCCTGCGTCGAGCGGTGGCGTGGAAGTCGCTCGGGTTGCAGGTTGTCGCTCCATCCGCAGAT